>CBDUUY010000082.1:0-8895 GCA_965370535.1 uncultured bacterium | reverse complement strand
GATTCGTTTCTCCCCCACCCCAGTGGGGGAGATGCCCCCGTTGCGGGGGCAGAGGGGGGCGGTGCTGATCTAGTGACGCGCCACCTGGTGATCTACGGTCCCCCTCTGGTCCCGGCCTAGCCGATCGGCGCCGCCTCCCCCTGGGAGAGAGGCCAATCCGGGTGTGACCAACCGGTGCGCGCTCAGGACCCCATTGGGCAGTCGCCGTCGCCTGCGGCCCGCTTGCGGTAGATGTCGAGGAACTCGGCAACCCCTTCGGCGGATTCGTATCTCATCAGGCGATTCCATGCGGTGGCGATGATCGGGTCGTCGAGGCCCTCCTGGGGGCTGACGACCACATGGGAGTCGTACTCGCCGGCGGCGGCCAGCAGTGCCTCCAGTTCCGTGGCGGGCAGGTCGGGCTGGTACCAGAGCACGACCGCGCCGTAGTAGATGGCGGTGGCAGCCTCCTCGGATGCGATCTGCTCGTCGAATACGCCGCAGGCCGGGTCCCCTTCCAGGAATTCACCACTGGTGGGGGTGCTGGTCCCGTAGTCGAATGTCTCGCCGGGTTCCAAGAAGACGGCCCGGATCTCGGCGGGAGCCTCGACTCCGTCGACCTCGGGATCGGCTCTGAAGAGGAACAGGGCGACAACCGTGACGGCCGTCCCGATGAGGGCGTAGCGGCCCCAGCGTTTGAGCAGGGTGACCCACTTCTGCTTCCTCTCTTCGGAGGCTGCGGCCTTGCGTCGTTCTTCGCGCTGGAGGCGTTTGGCTTCCTCGCGTTGGGCGGCCGCCCTGGCGCGACCCGGGTCGTGGCGGTTGCGCTTGCGCTTCTTCTTCTGGGGTCCTGACATGGTCGCGACAGTTTACGTGACTCCGGCGGAGCCCTTGCCCGGGGAGCCCATTTTCCATACCCTGTGGTCGTGGAGCGGATAACCGTAGATCTGGAGAGGGACTGGCTGGCGGTCGCCGATGTCTGCGAGTACATGGCCGTCTCGACCTTTGTCGTCACGCGGATGCTGCGCAGCGGTGACCTGCCCGGCATCAAGATGGGCAGGGAGTGGCGGGTGGCTCGTGTCGATTTCGAGGATTGGCTCAATGCCGAGCGGTTGCGGAGTACGGCCCGCCGTCTTCCGGAGGCGTAGCCGTGCCCCTCGCGCCCGACCGGGTCGAACTGCCCGATGTCGATGAAACCCCCGAGATCGATCGGCCGTGGCAGGTCGTCGTATGGAACGATCCGGTCAATCTGATGTCCTATGTGGTCTTCGTGCTTCGGAAGTTGTTCGGCCACTCGGTGGAGGAAGCGACCCGATTGATGCTCGCGGTGCACCACGAGGGCAGGGCGATAGTCGGCCACGGCCCGTTGGAGAAGGCAGAGGCCGACTGTCATCGCCTCCACCACCACGGTCTGTGGGCCACCATGGAGCGCTCCTGATGTACCCGTTCTCCATCGAAGGTGACCGGATCGGCGTGCTGATGACCCCCGGCGAGCGTGAGGTGCTGAGGGCGGTCCCGATCCTGCTGCGCAGTGTGGAGGTGGACGAAGGCGCCCCGGCGTGGTCCCGTCTGCGGGCAGTCGGCCATCTGGACGACCCGGGGGCCGCTGCAGAGTTCATGGACCTGACTGCGGGCATGCTCGAAGCCGCCAGGACCGCCGACCTGGAGCGGTTGGGCGAGACGCTGGAGGACGATCTGCTCGACCCCGCCGATGCCGAGTGCTGGATGCGGGCGATCGGGGAGGCCCGCCTCGCCGTGGCCGCTCGCCTGGGTATCGAGGAGGACGGGTGGGAGGAACAAGGGGGGGACGGCGAACTGGTGGAGACGACCGTGCTGCGGGTACTCGGCTACCTGCAGGATGCCCTGGTTTCCGTCCTCACCGAGCGGCTTTGAGCCCGACGACGTAGGCTCGGGGTAGAGGCCCGCGAGCAAGGAGGGAATGTGCTCGACCGTTCCACGATCGACCGCCTGCGTGACATCGACAGCGGCGGCTCACTCGTCCTGTCTGTCTACCTGAATGTCGGTCTCGGTGACCTGCGCACGGTGCCGGCTCGCCTCAAGGCTGCTCTCCGGCCGGTCAGGGACCTGGCCGAATCGGGTTCGCTCGAGGCGGCGGTGGCCCGGAGCCTGAAGGCAGACATGGACGCAGTCCTCGCCGCCGCAGCAGGGGCCGCTTCGCACAGGGGAGGCTCGATGGCGCTGTTCCTGTGTGACGCCGCCGGTGTCTCGGAACGGGTGAGCCTGCCGGGGCCGGTGAGGGACAGGGCGGTCGCCGATAGGACTCCGTACCTCGGACCGCTCGAGGCAATGCTGTCGCATTTCCGGAGATACTGCGCTGTGGTCGCAGATCGCCGCACCGCCTCGATCTACCGGTTTGGCATGGGGGAGTTGGAGGCCTGGGAGGCCATAGGCGAGGAGGAGGTCCGCAAGGACAACTACGGCGGATTTGACGGCCGCGAGGAGCGGGGAGTGCGGGCCCATGCAGAGGTCGTGGCCCGGCGTCTGTTCCAGGCGACGGCAGATCGGGTGGCCACCCTGCTCAGAGACGGTGAGTTCGACCTGTTGATGGTCGGGGGCAATCAAGCCAACGTGGACGGTGTGGTGGCCGAACTGGCGCCCGATGTGCTGCCCAGTCTGGCCGGCACCTTCGTTGTGGACCCCGGCACCACTTCGCCGGCCGATGTGCTGGCCAAGTGCGTCGAATGCGCCACGGCTCACGAGGATGTGGCGGCCGCCGGGGAGGTGGCGGCGCTGCTCGATGCGGCCGGAGCGGGTGACAGGGCGGTGCTGGGCATCAACGATGTCATCGCCGCCGCCAATCAACGGGCCATCGCCCGCCTGATCGTGGGAGCCACCGGCACCGAGTCGGGGATGGCGTGCCCCGATTGTGGATGGCTGGCACGACGGGGCAGCCTGTGCGGGTTCTGCGGCGAGGCGACGGTGCCGCTACCCGACCTGGCAGATGGGATAGCCGAGAGGGCCAGGGCCGATGGGTCGGCCGTGCAATATGTGCTCGGTGAGACGGCGTTGGGTGACGCCCAGGTGGGAGCCCTGCTGCGGTTCCCGATCTCCGCCTGACCCGACAATCGGTCAATCGCCGCTTCCGGGCGGTCGATAGTGCATCGATGGCAACCCAGAAACGCCGCTTGCGGCGCCGTCCTTCTCTCATCCGCCCTCCGGGTTCCCGTCGGCCCCGGCTGGGCGCCATCGCTCTCGGAGTAGGCGTTGTCATGGTGCTGGTGTTCGCTCTCGTCTTCTCGATCGCCTTCGGGACCCGCCAGGTGGCCGCCCATGCCGATGCGCTCCACAACGCCGACGAAGCATTGCGAGCTTCCACGGTGATCCGGGCACAGGCGGGTATGGCCACCCACCTCTCCTTGCTCGAACAGGATTTCGGTTTTGAGGCGGCCGAAGCCATCGCCGTGGCCACCGAAGAGACGGCTGTGGCCCTGACCGACCTCCACGCGACCCTCGATGAACTCGATGAACTCACCGGCGGCCTCGATCCGCGCCTGGTGGAGGCAGCGGACGAGTTCACCGTCACGGTCGGGTCGATCCTGACTCTGGTCGCATCCGGGGACGCGGCAGGCGCCCGGGCCGAGGCGGCCGCTCTCGACGATGGATTCCGGGAGATCACCGGGGCGATCGTGGTGGAGAGGGATTATCAGGCCTCCCAGGTCGCCACCGCCAATACGTCCATGGGCAGGGTCGGTGACATCGTGAGGTTCCTGGTTGCGTTCCTCGTTCCGACCGCGGTGATCCTGCTGTATCGCGAACTGTCCCGTCGCCAGCAGCGGCAATCCGAACTCGAGGTGCGACTCGACGCCGAGCAGGAGTTGGGCAAAGCCCGGGATGATTTTGTCGCCAACGCCTCCCACGAGTTGAAGACTCCGCTGACATCGATCTTCGGCCTGGCTCACATCCTCGAGGAGGACCAGAAGGTGGCCGAGTCGGACATCGCCATGGAGATGGTGGGCATGATCATCAGCGAGGCACACGACCTGTCGCGTATGGTGGACGACCTGCTGACCACGGCTCGCATCGATGCCGGTGCCATCCACTACCAGTTCGAGAACCTGGGGGTCCTCGATGAGATCCATGAGGTGGTGGATCCCATGTCGCGGGCAGGCACCCAGATCGGCGTAGACGTCCACCCCGCCGGCATCCGTGCCGACCGTCTCCGCCTGCGCCAGGTGGTCCGCAACCTGCTGTCGAATGCAGCCAAGTACGGCGGCGGTGATATCAGGGTGGTGGGCCGGATCGTGACGGGTTGGTACGAGTTGATGGTGGCCGACGACGGCGAAGGCGTTCCCCCCGAGTTGGAGGAGCGTCTGTTCCAGCGTTTCCTGCACCAGGGCGACATGCCTCTGGTGCTTGGCAGCGTCGGCCTGGGTCTCTCGATCGTCCAGGCGCTGGCTGAGGGTATGGGCGGCGCCGTCTGGTACGAGAGGGACGGCGGATGGACCAAGTTCGTCATGCGGGTCCCGCTCGCCGAGGTCGGGCGGCAGAGCCACTTCCGGGAGGCGGATCTCACCCGCAGCCGCCGGCACTTGGCAGAACCGGGTGGCGTCACCCAACCCCCTGAGATCTCTGCAGATGCCTCAGCCGTTCCAACCGGTGGCACAGCCCATGCGGCCGCCCAGCAACTACGAGAACTCGGGGCCCATCGCCGCGATTGAATCCGGTGTTTCGATCCCGTTTGGAATCCCCTGATCCAATGCTCCCCCGGGACCGGAGGAACCCGAAGTTCCGGAGGGAGAAGGGTCAATCCACCTGTGAGTTGGCTGTGTCCTCGTCCCTCGACGCAGGGTGAAGTGCGACTTCGTCCGAAGTCCTTGCCGGAGACGCCCCTGCCTCGCCGTCAACATCGGCAACGTCCCCGGCCGGAGCACTAGTCACTTCAGGCGACCCCGAATGTGCCCCGATCCCACCCTCGACCCTGCCGACTGAATCCCAATGGGGTTCTTCGGCCATTCATCCGCAGGCCGGTACGGGCAGTCCGTCGCCGCAGGGCGACGGACGCGGGCCCGGCCGTTGCGATGGCTCCTGTACGGGTTCGGGGCGCTGCTGTTGGCTGCAGCGTTGGCCGGGCCCATCGTGCTGAGGTCGTCGTCCACCCTGCCCCACTCACTGGCGACTGCAGGAGCAGGAGGGGAGTCGCGGCCGACCACCCGGGGTGATGGTGCAGTCGGCGATTGGCTTGGTATCGATGATTGGATCGCTGGGACGATCAACGGCTTGGGTGTCGCCGGTCTGAGCCCCGGCGCCGATGCAGTCGGTGTGCGCTCACCGCTCGCCGATCTCGATGCCTTCAACGTCGTCGGGGCTGGGGGGCGCCTCGACGAGAGCAGGGCCGTGTCTTCGCTGGTGTGGCGGCCTCCGGAGGAGGCCCGTCCTACAGCAGTCATCGGCACCCTCCAGTCGGCCGAACCGCTGCTGGTGCTGGGAACCGTCTTCCAATCGCTCAGTGTGCTGCGGATGCCGCTCACGCTGTTGGGCGGTGCGGTCGTCTGGTCGCTGCTGTTGGGTGGAGCGTTCAATCTGACACTGCTGCGGCGCCACGGCATCCCCTTCCTGTCCCGTCGGGCGAACATCCCGTTGGCCGTGGTGCTGGCATCACACGGACAACGGGTCCCCGCTCACGCCGACCCCGGAGAAGGTGAGGTCGTTCACCGGTTCATCGCCACCGACCGGGGCATCCTGGGAACCGGGCGGATCTCCAACGTCGGTGATGTCGAATGGACGGAGGTGGAGACTCCAGATGGTCGCGGCTGGTTGGAGACGCTGCACCTGACCGAGCAAGTGGATCTGCAAACCTTCATCGACGACCCGGCCCCCGGACGCTTGCTGAAACGGTTCGCAGAGGTGCTGAAGGACAGGAGTGATCTCACCGATCTGATCTCGCGGCATGGCTTGTGGGTGTCCCACCACACCGATCCGGTGCATTACCCAACTGCGAGCCTGGGCACCCTGATGACGGCAACCACCACCCGGGTGTGGCCTGGGCGCAATCCTGCCTATAGGGACACCGAGGGCGGTTTCGCCCAGGTGATCGGTGCCGGGTTGCTGGAGGTCTGGGACCATCCAGACCGTGTGCTGACCACAGATGGGCCCGCGGTGCCATCGACGGTCCTGCCTGTCGAGTTCACCAACTTCCGTGCCATCTCTGTCAGTGCCGCCCTGGGCGGCAGGCACCGACTCGATCAGAACGCCTGGCTGGCCTTCTTCTCCTATGAGGGCGACGCTCCGTACCTGGTCGCCCTGGTCAAGGAAGGTTGATCCGGGCGGTAGGGTTGCGGCGCATGACATCGACCGCTGCACTCGTACTCGCCGCAGGGGCTTCGCGACGCCTCGGCCGTCCCAAACAACTCGTCGAATGGCGGGGACGCCCTCTGTTGGAGGGTGTGGTCGATGCGGTCCGCACCTGGCCGGTGGCCACGGTCGCAGTGGTGCTGGGTGCCTATGAAGAGGAGATCCTGGAGGCGGTGAACTTCCGCGACGCCCTGGTGGTCGTCAACCCCGAGTGGGAGGAGGGCATCGCCTCATCGTTGAGGGTGGGCCTCGATGCTGTCGGCCGCGATGCTCGGGCGGAGCGGGCATTCATCGTGCTCGGCGACCAGCCACGTATTCCGGCCGAGATCCCGCCCGGTCTGGTGGAAGCCATGGAGCGATTCGGGAAACCCGCAGCAGTGCCCAAGTACCGCTATCAGCGCGGCAACCCGGTTCTGGTGGCCCGGTACTTGTGGCCCCGGCTGATGAGCCTGGAAGGAGACTCCGGGGCATCACGATTGCTGCAGGCGCATCCCGAGTGGGTGCATGAGGTTCGTTTCGACCAACCCATGCCGCGCGATCTCGACACTCCCGACGATGTGATCGAGTTCCTGGCGGGACGATGAAGCAGCCTTGGCCGGCCGCGGTTATCCTGCGCCGCCCGCACCCGGGACGGTCCCGGAACCTTTGGGAGTGAGAGGAGAGCGATGGGTGCCATCGACACCATCGAAGGGGTCGGCGTCAAGAACGCCACCCGGCTTCGCAAGAACCGGATCAGGACCACCGAGGCACTCCTGAAGCGAGGCGCCACCAGGGCGGGCCGCAGGGAAGTCGCCTCCGCCACCGGATTCAGCATCGCCCAGATCCTCGAGTGGGTGAATCGGGCCGACCTGATGCGGGTGAAGGGCATCGGTGAGGAGTATTCCGACCTGGTGGAGTCGGCCGGCGTGGACACCGTGAAGGAACTCCGTAATCGCAAGCCCGCAAACCTGCTGGCCAAGATGGTGGAGATCAACAAGGCGAAGCGCCTGGTGCGCCGTCTCCCCACCGAATCGATGGTGGAGCGTTGGGTGGCACACGCCGGGGAACTGCCGTCCGTCGTCAAGTACTGAGAAGGCGCATCACCCGGCAGAGAGATTCTGTCGATGGCTTCGAGCAGTTCGGCGGCGAGCCGGCACACGCCGTATTCGCTGCGGCTGAGGCAAGGGTTGGGGACATCGGCTCTCCCTGCGAACTCTCGCAGCAACATGCGCTGCGCTCGCGCTGCAAGAGGACGAACGCTCCGGGATTCGGCGCATGCCGCCTCAACACCAGCATGAGTCCCCAGACTGCCGGAGACGGCAAGCAGGTGTCATCCGGGCCCATCAGGTGTCCCCACCGGAGTAGTAACCTGCCATACCGCACCCTTCTGGAGCCGTGAGATGGCCTCGGCCGATCAATCGCCGCCGCTGGGGGACGAATCACTCCTGATCGTCCTCAGCCCGGAGGCAACCACACAGGACATGGATCACGTCGTGGCGCGCCTGCGCGAGATCGACGCCGATGCCCATGTGTCGGAGAGCCAGACACGCACGATCATCGGAGCCGTGGGTGACCACATCCGTATCCACCAACTGCCGTGGGAGGCATTTCCGGGGGTCGAGCGGATCGTGCCGGTTCTCAGACCATTCAGATTTGTCAGCAGGGAATCCCAGGCGGACGACTCGGTGGTGGATGTCGGGGGGGTGAATGTGGGCGGTGGCCACGTCACCGTCATCGCAGGCCCCTGCGCTGTGGAGAGCCGCGACCAGTTGTTTGCCTCTGCTTCGGCCGTCAGGAAGGCCGGCGCCGCCATCCTGCGAGGTGATGCCTTCAAGCCCCGCACCTCTCCCTACTCGTTCCAGGGCCTCGCAGAGAAGGGCCTGATGCTGCTGGCTGAGGCTCGCGAGGAATTCGAGATGCCTTTCGTCGCCGAGGTGCTCGATACGCGCGACGTCGAACTGGTCTCGCAGTACGCCGACATGATCCGCATCGGCTCACGCAACATGTCCAACTTCACGCTGTTGGCCGAGGTGGGCAGGCAGGACAAGCCGGTGATGCTCAAGAGGGGATTGACGGCCACCATCGAAGAATGGCTGCATGCCGCCGAGTACATCTACAAAGAGGGCAACCATCAAGTGATCCTCTGCGAGCGCGGCATTCGAACATTTGAGGACCAGACCCGCAACACCCTCGACATCTCGGCGGTTCCGGTGTTGCAGCGCCTCAGCCACCTGCCTGTGGTGGTAGACCCTTCGCACAGCGGAGGTCATCGCTACCTGGTCGCCCCGCTGACGAGGGCGGCCATAGCCATCGGAGCCGACGGATTACTCATCGATGTACATCCCACGCCTGAGACCGCCCTGGTGGACGGTCCTCAGGCGATCCTGCCCGCCGAGTTCGAGACGCTGATGGACGAGGTCCGGGCCCTGGCAGCCGCCATCGGCCGCGACGTCATCGGCTGACCGACCGCTCCTCGACTCCTCGATTGTTCCTTCCCCTCAGGGGAAGGTGGCGCCGGCCCTCTGGGCCGGTGACCGAAGGGGTCGTACCCACCCCCGGAGCGACCTCACACGCCACGCCCGGGACACCACAGGGGCAAGGAAGACCCTCCCCGCCTCGCTTCGC
>CBDUUY010000081.1:0-8960 GCA_965370535.1 uncultured bacterium | reverse complement strand
CCTACCCCTCGGGGCGCATGGCGGGGAAGAGGATGACTTCGCGGATCGATGCCTGATCGGTGAGCAGCATCACGAGTCGGTCCACGCCGATGCCGAGGCCACCGGTAGGCGGCATGCCGTACTCCAGGGCACGGAGGAAGTCTTCGTCCATCGGGTGTGCCTCATCATCGCCGGCAGCCTTGGCGGCCGCCTGGGCCTTGAAGCGCCTCCGCTGATCCACCGGGTCGTTGAGTTCCGAGAAGGCGTTCGCCAGTTCGCTGCCCGCCACGATCACCTCGAAACGTTCGACCTTGTTGGGATCATGGCGGTGACGCCTGGCCAGCGGCGAGATCTCCACCGGGAAGTCCATGACGATGGTTGGCTCCCACAGGCCGGGTTCCACGTATTCCTCGAACACCTCAGAGACGATCTTGCCGACTCCCCAGGCGTCGTCGGTTTCGATGCCGAGGCCGTTGGCCCGGTTACGGGCCTCTTCGATGGGCATGGCCAGATTCCAGTCGATACCGGTCTTTTCGGTGCAGGAATCCACATACCCAATACGGGCCCAGGGACCACCGAGCGGCATCGGCCTGCCCTGGTAGGTGAGGTCGGTGGTGCCGACCACCTCCAGCGCCACCTCCTCGACGACCCCTTCGAGCAGGTCCATGACGTCGTAGTAATCGGCGTAGGCCTGATACGACTCGAGCATCGTGAACTCGGGGTTGTGGCGCGGCGACACCCCTTCGTTGCGGAAGGTCTTGGCTATCTCGAAGACCCGGTCCACTCCACCGATGATGAGGCGCTTCAGATACAACTCGACGGCGATGCGGAGATACATGTCGATGCCCAGGGCGTTGTGGTGGGTCTGAAACGGCTTGGCGATGCCGCCGCCGGGGATGGCCTGCAGCGCCGGGGTCTCCACCTCGAGATACCCGCGCCGCACGAAGGCGTCGCGCAGGGCGGATACGGTTGCGCTGCGGGAGCGCAGAATCGACCGGGCCTCCTCGTTGACGGCCAGGTCCAGGTACCGCTGCCGGTAACGCTTCTCGACGTCCTGCAGGCCATGCCATTTTTCGGGCAGCGGGCGCAGCGCTTTGGCCAGCAGCGTCAACTCCTCCACCCGGACGCTCAATTCGCCCGTCTTGGTCTTGATGACTTCGCCACTGATGCCGACCCAGTCGCCCAAATCGAGATCGGTGAAGTCGGCGAACCGCTCACCCAAACGCCCCACGTCGGCGAACAGTTGGATGCGGCCCGAAGCATCCTGGAGCACCCCGAAGGCCAGTTTGCCGATGTCTCTCAGGCCCATGAGTCGTCCCGCCACGACTACCTCGATGCCGCTGCCTTCGCCGTCCTCGAGGTCGGCGTGGGCTTCGACGATGCCGGCGGCCGTAGCATTCGGCTCGAACCGGAACGGGTACGGCTCACCGCCGGCTTTGCGGATCGCTTCGACCTTTGCGAGGCGGGCCGCGGTGAGTCGGTGGTCTTCGAGGCCTTCTGCCTCGTCGTGCTCGCTCATGGTTCGTCCCTCATGTTGCGCTCGAAGATCACCCGCAGGCCATCCAGGGTGAGGCGATCATCGACGACTTCAACGGTCCGGCAGTGGGGCACGATGGTAGAGGCCAGACCTCCCGTCGCCACCCTCGCAGGGTCGCCGCCCACCTCTGCGGCAAGGCGTTCCATGATCCCATCCACCAGGCCGGCGTGGCCGTAGATGAGGCCGCTCTGCATCGCCTCCACGGTGGTACGCCCGATGACCGACCGCGGCTCGTGGAGTTCCACGCGATGCAGGGCCGCAGTGGCCGAGATCAGGGCGTTCTCGGACACCTCGAGGCCGGGGGCGATCGCCCCGCCGATGTAGGCCCCTTCGGCATCCACGACATCGAAGTTCGTGGAGGTCCCGAAGTCGACGCTGATGACCGGGGCACCGTAGCGAGCCCTCGCCGCCACCGAATTGACCACCCGGTCGGCGCCCACCTCGTGCGGCATGTCGATGTTGATGGCCATGCCGGTCTTCACACCGGGTCCGATGACCAGCACCTCTCCATCCACCATCTCGCGGGCCATGATGGTCAGCGCCTCCTTGGCCTCGGGGACCACCGACGACAGGGCGATCCCCTCCACCTGCTCGAGGTGGTAGCCGTCCTGACGCAGCAGGCCAGCGTGGAACAACCTGTACTCGTCGGTTGTCCGTTCCCGAGCCGTGGACAGACGCCACTGGTCGACCAGGACCTCTCCTTCGAAGAGGCCCATCACCGTCTGGGTGTTGCCGACGTCGATTGTCACCAGCATCAGTTCGCTCCCTCGTACAGCATCGACGGCCCTTCGAGCCGTTCGCCTCGATCGGTCGTCCCATCCGGCCACAGCCACACGTTGTCTATCAGCCGGGTCCGGCCCGCCTCGACGGCCAGCGCCAGGAACCCGGGCCGATCCAACGTGGTCAGCCGGGTCGTGTCTGCGGCATCGGCCAATTCGATGTAGTCGACGACCAGCGGCTCCCTGCTCACTTCCTCGATCACCAGGCCCTCCAGCACGGCTGCCGACCGCTCCCCCGCCTCACAGGCATCGGCGGCTGCCATCAACCCCCGGGAGATGGCCAGAGCCGCACGGCGCTCCTCAGCCGACAGGAACACATTGCGGCTCGAAAGAGCCAACCCGTCGGGATCTCTCACCGTGGGCCCTCCGATCACCTCGACGGGGAAGGAGAGGTCTGCCGCCATTCGGGAAACCACCACGAACTGCTGGGCGTCTTTTAGCCCGAACACCGCAAAGTCCGGCTGCAGCCCGGCGAACAACTTGGCCACCACCGTGGCCACCCCCTCAAAATGCCCCGGCCGCCGAGCGCCCTCCATCGTGGAGGTGACCCCATCGACGGTGACCCTGGCGAGAGGGGCCGTCGGATAGACCTCGTCGACGCCGGGGGCGAACAACACGTCGCAATCGGCCTCTTCGAGCAGCGCCGTGTCCCGTTCCGGGTCGCGCGGGTATCGGTCCAGGTCGGCGGCCTCGTTGAACTGAAGAGGGTTGACGAAAAGGCTGGCCATCACCGTGCCGGCCCTCTCCCGAGCAATGCGCACCAGGCTGAGGTGGCCTTCGTGCAGGTATCCCATCGTGGGCACCAGGGCCGTCACATCTGTGCACAGACTGCGAGCCTCGGCGAACGTGCCGACGATCCTCACTGCAGCACCTCCCCGAAGACGTCGGTGGTCCCCGACACCCTGGCGACCGCCCGGCCCATCGCCAGGAAGTCCTCGATCAACTCCGGCACCGCCGCCTCGACGGCGGCCCTCTGGCCGGCCACCGTGCCCACATCCCCCCTCGCTATCGGCCCGGTGAGTGCCGCCTCAGGCCCCAGAGCGAAGGCGTTGTCCACCACCGCCCGCACCAACGGCCCGGCAGCGTCGAATGGGACCCCTGCCGCCTCGAACAACCTGCGGGACATCGCAAGGGCCGCCAGTGGGTAGTTGGCGGCCGCTGCTGCGGCGGCGTGATAGAGGGCCTTGGCGTCGTCGGGCAACTCGAACGGATGGGCGCCGATCGACCGTGCCAGGCGGAACAGGTCATCGGACAGCAGGTCGTCGCCGCTGGTCACCGCCAGCCAGGCACCCTCCAGGCGGGCGGCACCGGACTCGGGATCGGGCAGCGTCTGCAGAGGGTGGAACGACCCGACGGCACAGGTGCCCGTCATCGGCTCCAGGGCCTCCAGCGAGGTGAGGCCGGACAGGTGGACGGCGGCACGCACTTCACCAGCCAACGGAGCCAGATGAGCCGCAACCTCCCCGATGGCGTCGTCGCGCACCGCTATCACCAGAAGATCGGCTTCCGGCAATTGATCCCGCCAGCCGAGAGCAGGTGCAGAGAGGGCAGCGGCGGCCTCTGCCGAGGCGGCCGGGTCGCGGCCGGTCACACCGGCGATCGTGTGCCCGGCGGCGGAGATACGCCGAAACAGGGCGCGCCCCGCCTTGCCGGGGCCCGCCAAGAGAAGCTTCACAATCGACTCCAGTCCCATCGGGTACCGGGACGCCTCGCAGTGTACGGCCCCCGCCCAAACGGGGGTAGACCCGCGCACCGGCGCCGGGGCCGCTACCTTGGCACCCATGAATCTCCTCGAGTACAACCGCATAGTCATCAACCAAAAGGCCAAACTCATCGAGTTGGTCAACGAATACACGATTCGGGACACGGATGGCAACGAGATCGGAAGCATCCGCCAGGAGGGTCAATCAACCCTCAAGAAGGTGGCCCGGTTCGTGTCGTCTCTCGACCAGTTCATGACCCACAAATTGGGCGCCTACGACGTCGACGGCACCCGCGTGCTCGAACTGGTGCGCCCTCGCAAGCTCATGAAGTCGAAGGTGCAGGTGTTCGACGGTATCGGCGCCCAGGTGGGCGAGATCCGCCAGCAGAACATGATCGGCAAGATCCGCTTCGGCCTGCACGACCAGGCAGGCCAGAAGATCGGCGAGATCCAGGCTGAGAACTGGCGGGCCTGGAACTTCGCCATCGTCGACCACACCGGGCAGGAGATCGGCCGGATCACCAAGACCTGGGAGGGCCTGGCCAAGACCCTCTTCACCACCGCCGACAACTACCTCCTGGACATCAGCAGAGACATCAGCGGCCCGCTGCGGCTGCTGACATTTGCCTCCGCAATCGGAGTGGACACAGCCCTCAAGCAGGACTCCAGGGGTCTGGGGTAGACGGGTGGGAAAGAGACTCCTCGCTCTCATGGGTGAAAACCAGTACATCACGATGGCCGTGCTCGTCGTGATCGGGATGATCCTCCTGTATTTCCCGGGCGGGTTCACCACGGATGAGCCGAACCGGTTCTTCGTGGCGGTGGGCGCAGGGTTGGCGATCGGGGCGTTCGGATGGGCCTTCCTCCGACTCGACCGCCAGGTCTCCGACGACCCCAGGTACCAGCGTCCCGTCTACACCGGCGAGGAACCGGACACGGCCGATGACGAGGACCCCGCCGGCTGATTCCCTTCAGCCGGTGCCCACCGTCCACCACCGGCCGGCATCGACCAACTCCACCCGCTGGTCGGACACCCCCGCCAGCAGGCCGGCGACGGAAGTGCCGTCCGGCATCGACGCCTCCGGCCAGGCGTCTACCAGCGGCTGAAGGGCGAAGCGGCGGATGGCCAGGCGAGGGTGCGGCACGGTGAGGCCGGATTCGTCATGGACCTCGCCCCCGAACAACAGCAAATCGATGTCGAGAGTGCGCGGTCCCCACCGCATCTTGCGCTCCCTCCCCTGCTGCTGCTCGATGTCCTGACAGGCCTCGAGGAACAGGCGGGCGGTCAACCCGGTGTCCACCACAGCGGCCGCATTGAGGTACGGGCCCTGGTCTATCGGGCCGATGGGGGCCGTTTCATAGAGCCGACTGACCGATACGACCTCAGCGAACCCGGAGACGCCGGCGATGGCGGCGATCAGATGTGCTCTGCGATCCCCCAGATTCGACCCGAGCCCGATCGCTGCACGGGAAATCAGATACCGGCTCCCTGAGGGATCACGCCACGGCCTGCGGGCCCGAGCGGCCGCTTGAGGATCTCCTGGATGGCAGCGGTCGCCACGATCGGATCCTCGATGAGGCCCGAGTAGACCAGGTACCCGGCCAGGATGCCCGCCATCGGGTCATCGATGATGTCCCGATGAATCAGCAGCACGGCGCCCGACCGACCGAGCATCTCGTGGATGGTTTCGAAGACGGCCGTGACCGTAGGTGATTCCAGGTCGATGAGCGGCTGGTGCCCGAACGTGATGCCAGCAGCCTCGTACGAGGCCAGGTTCTGGTTGCCGTCGAGCAACGACAGCAGCGCGTTGACACCCTGGTGCTGCAACCAGGCAATCTCCTCTTCGCGGCGGACCCTGCGGTGTTGGAAGCCGTACCCACCGATGCGCTCCGACACGGCAAGGCGACCGGCGATCACCCATGTGAATCCTCGCGGCTCGAGGCCGGTCATCATCGGTCGAACCCTTTCCCGGACGCACGAACGATAGCGTCTGCTACGCGCGCCGAGCGTAGCCCCATGACCACTTCGTGTACACGGATCACCGAGGCGCCCCCGGCAATCGCCATCGTGTGGGCGACCGCCGTCGGTGGATCCCGATCCTCGACGGAAAGATCGCCCAGCAAATGGGCAATCCACGCCTTGCGAGACGCCCCCACCAGCACCAGATACCCGGTGGCCGCGAGGGTGCCGATTCCGGCGATGAGTTCCAGGTTGTGTTCGAGGTTCTTGCCGAATCCGATACCGGGATCGAGACAGATGGCCTCCCTGCGGATTCCGGCCTTCTCGGCCAGGGAGACTCTCGACAGCAGGTGATCCCGCACCTCGATCACGACATCGTCGTAGCGGGGATCATCCTGCATGGTGCGCGGGTCTCCCAGCATGTGCATCAGCACCACCCCGGCCCCCGACCCTGCCACCACCCCTGCCATCTCCGGGTCGCCGAGAGCGGTGACATCGTTGACGACGACGGCACCGGCCTGCAGTGCCGCCGCGGCCACCTCTGCCTTTGAGGTGTCGATGGACACCACCACCCCCTCCGATGCCAGCACGCGGACGACGGGGACCACCCTGTCGATCTCGGCAGCTGAGAGGACCTCCTCGGCCCCTGGACGGGTCGACTCGCCGCCCACATCCACCATGTCGGCTCCGGCGTGGGCCATCGCCAACCCATGAGCGATGGCGGCGTCGTGAGCCAGGAAGCGCCCTCCGTCTGAGAAGGAATCGGGTGTCACGTTGACGATGCCCATCACCAGTGTGTGATCGGCGGTGTCGAGTTGCCGGCCGCCCGCGACCGCCCAGTGGCCGGAAGGGGGCAGGTCAGCCGTCGTGGTGCTCCTCGGTCAACGCCGCGGTGATCCCTTCGGGCGCCGTGGCTCCGTTGGGCTCCCGGATGCGCATCGACCCGTTGAGAGCGTGCTCCCACTTGGGGACATCGTGGAGGATCTCCTTGATTTCGTCACCGTCGAGGGTCTCCCGTTCGATGAGAGCGTCGGACAGGCGATCCAGTGCCTCACGATGTGTCGTCAGGATCGCCCTGGCCTCCTCGTGGGCCCTCGTGATCAACCTGCGGACCTCCTCGTCGATCAGAGATGCCACCTCATCGCTGTAATCCTGGTGACTGGTGTAGTCGCGGCCCAGGAACACCTGGCCTTCCGGCTCGCCGTACTTCATCGGCCCCAACCGGTCGCTCATCCCCCACTCCATCACCATTCTCCGTGCCAGGTCTGTGGCCTGCTTGATGTCGTGTGAGGCCCCGGTGGTGGGGTCGGAGAAGACCAGCTCCTCGGCTGTGCGCCCACCCAGCATCATCGCCAGCTTGTCAACCATCTCGGACCGGCGCATGTGCACCCGATCCTCGGTGGGGAGCGGCAGCGTGTGGCCCAGGGAGTGGCCACGAGGGATGATCGTCACCTTGTGGACCGGATCAGCATTGGGCATGGCAAACCCGACCAGGGTGTGGCCGCCCTCGTGGTAGGCGGTGATTCTCTTGTCCTCATCGGTCATCACCATGCTGCGGCGCTCCGGGCCGGCGATGACGCGGTCAACCGCCTCTTCCAGTTCGTCCTGGGTTATCTCGTCCTTGTCGAAGCGCGCCGCCAGCAATGCTGCCTCGTTGATGATGTTGGCCAGGTCGGCACCGGTGAAGCCCGGGGTCTGACGGGCCAGGACGGCCAGGTCGATGTCCTCGGCGAGTGGCTTGCCCTTGGCATGCACCCGCAGGATCGCCTCCCGGCCCCGCAGGTTGGGGCGGTCCACCACGATCTGGCGATCGAAGCGGCCGGGGCGCAGCAGCGCAGGGTCCAGGATGTCGGGCCGGTTGGTGCCTGCGATCAAGATGACGCCGGTGTTGACGTCGAAACCATCCATCTCGACGAGCAACTGGTTGAGCGTCTGCTCACGTTCGTCGTGTCCACCGCCGAGACCGGCCCCGCGGTGGCGGCCGACGGCGTCGATCTCATCGATGAAGATGATCGCAGGTGCCTGGGCCTTGGCCTGCTGGAACAAGTCCCGGACCCGACTGGCCCCGACACCGACGAACATCTCGACGAAGTCGGAACCCGATATCGAGAAGAACGGCACGCCGGCCTCACCGGCGACCGCCCTGGCCAGCAGGGTCTTGCCGGTGCCGGGGGGGCCGTAGAGCAGCACTCCCCTGGGGATCTTGGCGCCCATCGCCCGGAACTTCTGAGGCTTTGCGAGGAACGCCTTGAGCTCCAGCAGTTCCTCGACGGCCTCCTCCAACCCGGCCACGTCATCGAAGGTGACCTTGGGCTGATCGTGGCTGACCTGCTTGGCGCGGGCCTTGCCGAACTGCATGACCCGATTCCCGCCCCCCTGCATGCGCATCAGGAAGAAGATGAAGAACCCAAAGATCAAGATGTAGGGGACGAACGAAAGGAACCACTGCAGGAGCGAAGGGTTCTCGGCATCGATCTCGACCTCAGGGACGGCTGCCAGCAGCGCTGCGGTCAGGTCACCCTCATAACCCTCGGTGTAGGAGGTTTCGAAGTCGGAGGCGCCACCCGGCAGCACGCCGGCGACCATGGTTCCCAGGATGAGGTTGGACTTCTCCTTGATGACCACCGACTCCACCTGGCCGGATCCCATCCGGTCTTCCAGTTCGTCGAGGCTGATCTGTTCGGGCGAGGTAGCGGTTCCGATGAAGGTGTTGACGACCATGAACGCCACGGTGACGACAACCATGTAGATCAGCACAGTTCGTGCCGTGCGGCTCACGCATTCCTCCAGGATCCCGCCGACTGCTCGCGCCGACTTCCGGTCATGGTATCCAGGCACCCGGCCTATGCCGACGGGCGCCACTCATCCCCCGGCATCGGACGATCTCCGGCCGATGTTGAGGGCTACTCCTCCTCGAGCACTGCCACGAAGGGGAGGTTGCGGTACTGGCCGTTGTAATCGAGGCCGTACCCGATGACACAATCGGGGGGGATCTCGAAACCG
>CBDUUY010000080.1:0-8974 GCA_965370535.1 uncultured bacterium | reverse complement strand
ATACGACCCGACTCAGTTCGGGCAAAGCGGTGATGCCCGGGTCGAGGAGATCGAAGCCGAGATCGGAGAGGCACCCCTAGAAGAACGCCGGGCCGTCCTATACGGCCAGGTTCCGACGAGTTAGAGGAGGCACGGGCACATGTCCCGGTACATCGCGACCCGGGCCATCCGGGGTGCCAATGCATTGGTCGGCGAAGCAGAGGTGATGTTGGAGCGGGCGCTCGGCGAGAAGGGTCCCGATACGCCCGTCGCTTTCCCCAATACGGCCTACTTCCTACCGGTCATCTTCGGGATGACGGGCAAGGAGATCGAGCACCTCGGTGACCTGCCCGAGATCCTTGCTCATGCCCGCAGCCTGTTGCACCCAACGCCGTCTCGAGAGCATTGGACTCCCTACCTGGGTGAGACGCTCGACAGCGGCATGGCCACCCTGTTTGCCGCCGAGATCATCGAAGCGATCCGCTACGTCTACAGCCTGCAGCCGGAACCGATGCCCGGTATGGATTTGGCCGGCGGCACCGCCTTCACCAGTCCGGATATGAACGGCGACCAGGATGGGTCTGCCAACGGTCATCTGAACGGCGCCATCGACGACATCCAGTTGCGGTCCTGGGGTATCCAGCTGGTCGACGGCCGGATGCCCGGTTTTGCGGCGATCGTCGGGTGTGCAAAGTCCAATGAGGCTGCCGTCCATATCGTGCGCGAGCTCCAGCGACGCAACATCTTGTGTTTCCTGTCCGGAAACGTCAACGGACGCAGCATCATCGACCAGCTCACCGAGGAAGGCGTCGAACTCGGGTACGACACGTACACGGTGCCGTTTGGCACGGACACGATCAGTGCCATCTATGCCCTGGGTTTCGCCACCCGCTCAGCACTCACCTTTGGCGGCCTCAAGGGTGGGCAGGCGCGCGAGATCCTGAACTACAACAAGGACCGGGTGTTCGCTTTCGTCCTCGCCCTCGGCGAGGTCGACGACTTGAAGTACTCGGCAGCCGCCGGCGCCATCAACTTCGGCTTCCCGGTCATCGCAGACACGGTCATCCCCCAGATCCTGCCCACCGGGATCACCACCTACGAGCACGTGGTCTCGATGCCGTGGAACGAGATCAAAGGAGCCGACGACTCGGAGAAAGCTGAACGGCTGGTGCAGAAGTGCATCGAAGTGCGTGGGGTCAAGGTGCAAGTGGCGGACGTGCCGGTACCGGTTCCCTACGGTTCTGCATTCGAAGGCGAGGTGGTTCGCAAGGCCGACATGCGGGCTGAGTTCGGCGGCCGGGATTCCCGGTGCTTCGAGTACCTGAAGATGGCCAAGCTCGACGAGCTGACCGACGGCAAGATCGAGGTGGTGGGACCCGGCCTCTCGGCCGTTGATGCCCAGGGCAGCATGGACATGGCGATCCTCATCGAGGTGGCGGGTCGCCAGATGGAGCCGGACTTCGAACCCGTTCTCGAACGTCAGATCCACTACTTCGTGAACGGAGCTTCGGGGATCCAGCACATCGGACAGCGAGACATCACCTGGATTCGCATCTCCAACAAGGCGGCCGATGCCGGATTCGACCTGGAGCACTTCGGCAAGATCCTGCACGCCCGTTTCCACTCCGATTTCGGAGCAATCGTCGACAAGGTGCAGGTCACGATCCTCACGGACCCCGATCGGGTGGAGGCGAGTCTGGCGGAGGCACGGGCGGCCTACGACTTCCGCAACAAGCGGCTGGCGGACCTGACCGACGACGCGGTGGACGAGTTCTATTCCTGCACGCTGTGCCAGTCGTTCGCTCCGAACCACGTTTGCATCGTCAGCCCGGAGCGCCTGGGCCTGTGCGGGGCGTACAACTGGCTCGACTGCAAGGCCTCGTTCAGCATCAATCCCACGGGCCCCAACCAACCGATCAAGCTGGGCAAGTGTATCGATCCCGTCCTCGGCTACTGGGAGGGGACCAACGACTACGCCAAGGTCGGCTCCAACGGCGTGGTGGACGAAGTGGCGATGTACTCCATCATGGAGAACCCGATGACGGCCTGCGGTTGCTTCGAGTGCATCATGATGCTGATCCCCGAGGCGAACGGTGTCATGGTCGTGAGCCGTGAGGACACCAGCATGACCCCGGCCGGCATGACGTTCAGCACCCTGGCAGGAATGGCCGGTGGCGGAATTCAGACTCCGGGGGTCATGGGAGTCGGCAAGTACTACTTGATCAGCCCGAAGTTCATCTCCGCCGAGGGTGGCTTCAAGCGGGTCGTATGGATGAGCAGCGGCCTCAAGGACGCCATGGCCGAAGAGTTCAAGACGGTCGCCTTGCGCGCCGGCGATGCGAAGCTCATCGATCGGATCGCCGATGAGCGGTCCGTCACCACGGTGGAAGAACTCCTGCCGTGGCTGGAAGAGAACGGCCATCCGGCACTGACGATGGATCCCATCATATGACCCGCCCGATCCACCTTGAGAGCAGACAACGAACGCCGCCATCGGAGGTCGAATCGCATGCCCGTTGAGATCCCCAAGGACTCCTGGCCGGGTGCAGTAAACACCGTCACCCTGGGAGCCACCAGCGATCAGGGCG
This sequence comes from uncultured bacterium, assembly GCA_965370535.1. Taxonomy (GTDB): domain Bacteria; phylum Actinomycetota; class Acidimicrobiia; order Spongiisociales; family UBA11373; genus JAHJML01. Next base: position 6,407 of record CBDUUY010000080.1, on the reverse strand, counting down.
GCTCCCGGTCGTCGACGGTGACGATCGGCGGAGAGCAATCACTGCCCTTTATGCATTTCGAGAACCCGACGCCCCACCGTCCGGTGATCGCGATGGAGATCGCTGCCACCCACCCCGCCGACTGGTCGGCGGTGCTGCTGGAGACCTGGGGCAGCACGGCCGACGATCCGGCTGCGTGGGCCCGGGCTTGCGAGGAAGCGGGTGCAGACCTCGTCCTGCTCCAGTTCGGACTCAAAGGCGCAGGTGATGACCCCCTAACCGCCGATTTCGCCGTGGAAGCGGTCAAGGCAGTGCTGGAGTCCACCGGATTGCCCCTGGTGGTGGTCGGTCCCGGGCAAATCGAGTTGGACAACTCGATTCTGGTCCCCATCGCCGATGCCGCGAAGGGTGAGCGGTTGGTTCTGGGGTTGTGCGAAGAGGGCAATTACCGAACGATCGTTGCCTCGGCGCTGGCCAACGACCATCTGGTTCTGGGGAGGACCCCGATGGATGTGAACCTCGCCAAACAGCTCAACATCCTGATGACAGACATGGGTCTGCCGCTCGACCGGATCGTGATGGATCCCACCACCGGGGCCCTCGGCTACGGCATCGAATACGGCTACTCGGTGATGGAGCGGCTCCGGCTGGCCGCCCTCCAGGGCGATGCGATGACCCAGCTTCCGTTGCTGGTCAACGCCGGCTTCGAGACCTGGAAGACCAAGGAGTCCAAGGTCGGGGAGGGCATCCCCGACGAGTGGGGCGAGTGGGCGGAACGGGGAGTGAACTGGGAGACGCTCACCGCCGTGTCGCTGATCGAAGCCGGGGCGGATGTAGTCGTCCTCCGGCATCCGGAGAGCCTCAAACGAGTGAGAGCCGCCATCGGCGAGCTGATGGCCTCGGAAACGGTGTAGGAGAGAACCATGGCGCTTTCCGGAATCCAGATATACAAGATGCTCCCGCAGACCAACTGCAAGGAATGCGGGTTCGCCACGTGCCTGGCGTTTGCCATGAAGCTGGCCGCCAAGCAGGCAGAACTCGACGACTGCCCCTACGTCACCGAGGAATCGAAGACACAGCTCGCCGAGTCGGCAACTCCCCCCATCCGGCTGGTGACCCTCAAGGGCAAGGCCGGTGAGGTGCAGGCCGGCAACGAGGTGGTGCTGTTCCGCCACGAGAAGACGTTCTACAACCGTCCCGGGATCTTCATCCGCGTGCTCGACAACGAGGATGACGAAGCGATCGCGGGGAAGGTCGAAGCCGCCTCTTCCTACTCGGTCGACTACGTCGGCATGGAGTTGAGCATCGACGGCTTCGCCATTGAGGCAGCATCCGGCGACGAGGCGAGGTTGGCGACGGTGGTGGAGGCGGTACGAGCCTCGACCGGCCTTCCTCTGATCCTGGTCGGCAACGATCCGGCGGTTCTGGGCGGCGGACTCGACAAGCTGGACGGGGAAGCCCCACTCATCATCGGTGCCGACCAGGCCAACTGGGAGGCGATGGCCGATCTTGCCACCAACCACGGGGCCGCGCTGGGCGTTCAGGGCGGGAGTCTGGAGGAACTCGCCGAGCTGTCCGAGAAGATCAAGGAGAAGGGCGTCGAGGACCTGGTCCTGTACCCGGCCGTCGACGGGATGAGCGCTTCCCTGGCCCTCAACACCCAGATCCGGCGGCTGGCACTAAAGAACTTCCGGCCACTCGGCCACCCGACAATTGCCTTTGCCGCAGATTCCGGTGAACCAGGCCGTGATTCTCTCCTGGCCGGCCAAGCCATCTGCAAATACGCGGGTTACGTCGTGCTCGACAGGTTCGTGCCGGAGCTGATCTACCCCTTGCTCGTACTGCGCGAGAACATCTACACCGACCCGCAGAAGCCGATCCAGGTGCTGCCCGCCATCTATGAGATCAACGATCCGGGGCCGTCGGATCCCGTGCTGGTCACCACCAATTTCAGCATCACCTACTTCAGCGTCGCCAACGAGGTGGAAGGCACCGGACTGCCTGCCTGGCTGGTGGTCACCGACGCCGAAGGCATGTCGGTCCTCACCGCCTGGGCGGCCGGCAAGTTCGACGCTGAGAGCATCGCCAAGGCGGTCAAGGAGTTCGGGGTGGCCGACAAGGTCGATCAGAGGTTGATCGTGCTCCCGGGACATACTGCGATTCTCTCCGGGGAGCTCGAAGAGGAGCTGCCCGATTGGGTGATCAAGGTGGGGCCGCGGGAGGCAGTGGATCTGCCCGGGTACATGAAGGAAGTCCTCTAGCAGAAGAGGGTCGAGAGATTCCGATGGCCGGATATGCCGTGCAGTTCGACACCCTCGCCGAACCGGTCATGGTCTCCGCAGGGGAACTGGTCGTCGAAGCGGCCCATCGCGCCGGGGTGGAGATTCAACAGCCATGTGGTGGCCAGGGCCGCTGCGGGCGGTGCGCGGTGCGGATCGAATCCGGTCGGGTACGGCGCCGGAGTGTTCTTCGCCTGTCGCAGGCGGACTTGGATGCCGGCTATGCCCTTGCTTGCCAGACGGTGGTGGAGGGCGACGTTTCCATCGTCGTTCCACCTCCGGAACGGATCCAGCGGCGGCTCACCACCGATCATGTCGCACCCGAAGCGGTTGTTCCCGAGGGCTACGACCCCGAGCAGGTGCAGACCGTGCGGCGGGTCCTTCTCAGCCCGTCGCCTCCCTCCATGGATGATCAGACCGACGACTGGAGTCGTTTGGAGACGGCCCTGCGCCGCGTTGCAGGCATCGATCGGCTCGATGCGTCGCTCGAGCAGATTCGCCTCCTGGGCCCGGTGCTGCGCTCCTCCGATTGGCAGATCGCCGTGACCTTCGACACCGGTCGGGAGAAGGACGGAACCGCGCAGCTCATCCGCGTCCAACCGGCCGTCGAGGCCGACGGTCAACCCCTTTGCGGTCTTGCCATCGACATCGGGACCACCACGGTCACGGTGTGGCTGGTCGATCTGATCACCGGGCAGGTCATGCATCAGGCGAGCGAGTACAACCAGCAGATCACCCGCGGCGAGGACGTGATCTCTCGCATCATCTACGGCAGCAAGGGCACCGGCGGTGAAGAACTGAGAGAGTTGGTGTTGGAGACGATCAACGGCCTGGTCGAGATTGCCTGCCGCCGGGCCGGTGTCGATCACACGGAGGTCGCAAAGGCGACCATCAGCGGCAACAGCACCATGATGCACCTGCTGCTGGGAATCCCTCCAGAGAGCATTCGCCTCGCCCCGTTTGTCACGGCGATCAACCACCTGCCGCTGCTGCGGGCCGGCGACGTGGGGATAGCCATGAACCCCGACGGCATCGTCGATCCTCTTCCCGGAGTCGCCAGTTACGTCGGGGCCGACATCACCGCCGGCGTGCTCGCCGCCGGCCTGCGCTCAACGCCCGACACCACCCTGTTCATCGATGTGGGGACCAACGGGGAGATAGTGCTGGGCTCGTCGGAGTGGTTGGTCACCTGTGCCTGCTCGGCAGGGCCGGCGTTCGAAGGCGCCGGCATCCAGAGCGGCATGCGAGCCGACAAGGGAGCGATCGAGGAGGTGTGGATCAACGGCAGCACCTTCGAGCCCTCGTGCCGGGTGATCGGGAATGTGCCGCCGCGGGGCATCTGCGGCAGCGGGCTCATCTCGCTGGTGGCCGAGATGTTCCTGACCGGGATCGTGGACAAGGGTGGGCACATCAACCTGACCCTGGACACCCCCCGGGTTCGGCGTAGTGTGCGAGGTGCCGAGTACGTCGTGGCCTGGGCCGGCGACGCAGAGACGGGTGAGGACACCGTGATCACGACGGTCGACATCGACAACCTGCTCCGAGCCAAGGCAGCCATCTACGCGGGATTCAACGTCCTCGCCGACGGGGTGGGTGTCGGACTCGACTCCGTCGAGCAGGTGCTGATCGGCGGATCCTTCGGCAAGTACATCAATGCCGAGAAGGCCATAGACATCGGCCTTCTCCCTGATCTGCCTTGGGAGCGCTTCGACTACCTGGGCAACACATCGGTCAGGGGGGCCTACCTGGCTCTGCTGGATCGTGAGGCCCGGGCTGAGATAGCGGAGCTCGCCTCATCGATGACCTATTTCGAACTATCGGCGGACAACACGTTCTACGAGGCCTTCACGTCGGCGCTGTTCCTGCCGCATACGGATCTCTCCCGCTTCCCATCGGTGGCAGCGGCAATGACCAACGAAGGATGAACCATGTACATCATCGGCGAAAACATCCACATCATGGCGGACAAGGTGAAAGAGGCCCTGGCCGCTCGGGACGCCCGCTTCTTCCAGGAGTCGGCCGTGGCCCAGGTGGAGGCAGGCGCCCAGGCGCTCGACCTCAACCTCGGCCCCCGCAAGAAGGATTGGGAGGAGGTCTTCCCCTGGATGGTGAAGACCGTCGAAGAGGCAGTCGATGTCCCGCTGAGCCTGGACAGCACGAATCTGGCCGGGATCGAAGCGGGGCTCAAGGCGATCACCAAGGCCCAGCCGATCATCAACTCCGTGTCGGCTGAGGAGGAGCGGCTCGAAGCGGTCCCGCTGGTGGCCAAGAAGTACAACGCCAAACTGGTTGCCCTCACCATGGGCAAGAGCGGGATACCGGTCTCGGCCGACGAACGGGTGACCATCGCGATCGAGGCGCTCATCCCGCGTCTGGTGGAGATCGACTATCCGATGACCGATCTCATCATCGACCCTCTGGTGCTGACCGTCTCGGGTTGCCAGGAGTACGCCCCCGAGTTGATCGAGGCCGTTCGCACTCTGCAGGTGGTGTGGGACCCACCTCCGGCGATCTCGGTGGGTCTCTCGAATGTGTCCAACGCGGTACCAACGAAGGGTCGCTCGTTGATCAACCGGGTCTACCTTGCCATGTTGATGGGCGCCGGTCTGCAGATGATGATCGCCGACCCGTTCGACAAGGAGCAGAACGAGGTCATCCGGGTCATCGAGGAGCGGGACGACAGCACGCCGGTCGGCAAGCTGTACCTTTCGATCAGCGACCGGGTCGCGGCCATGGAAGAGCCGACGATCGACGATGTCGACACGACGGATCCCGAACAGATGGAGGTCTGGAAGACCGCCCAGATCCTGTTCAACAACGTCATCTACGCGGAGTCGTATCTGCAGCAGTAACCGGAAGGAGGTAGGCGGTGTCGAGATACAAGCCGGCCCGTCGCTGGCAGCCTGCTTGGCGTCCATTCAAGCGTGAGACGCTGGGTAACCGAGCCCTCGCTGCGGTGGAGCGGGCGTTCAAGGGGCCCGTGTACGGGTGCCGGATGTGCGGCAACTGCCTGCTGCAGGAGACGGCCTTCATCTGCCCGATGGAATGCCCCAAGGGCCTCCGCAACGGCCCCTGTGGCGGCTCCACACCGGAGTTCTGCTACGTCGACGAGACCCGGCCGTGTGTCTGGTACAAGATCTACGAGCGAGCCTTTGCCAAAGGTCGGGAAGAGAAGCTCCTGGAGGTGCTCCCCCCACTGGATTGGGAGAAGGTCGGGGGTGAGACCTGGGGGGATGTGATCCGGAAGACCCGTGAGGTCGGGTTCGGCACCTTCCTCAAGGGCATGCGCAAGAAGGCGACGCGTCCCGAGACACGGGAGTCGGTGTTCCGGCCGGTTCGGCAGCCGGATTGGTGGCAGGGGGACGCCGAGTACCACCCGCCTGCCTACGAGGAGCCGGCCTCCGGCTTGGAGCGGAGGCTGCGGGCCGGCGAGTTCGTGGTCACCTCGGAGGTGGCCCCTCCGATGGGTACGGCCACCGGGAAACTGGCCCGCGAGACCGAGATGATCAGGCCGTACGTGGCGGCGGTGAACTTCACCGACTGCCCTTCTGCCACCGCACGAATGGCCAGCCAGGCCTGCAGCCTCATGGCCCTGCAGGGTGGCGCCGAACCGGTCATGCAGATCGCAGCTCGTGACCGCACCCGGGTCGGAGTTCAGGCCGAGGTGATGGGCGCCAGTGCCCTCGGAATCCGGAACTTCCTGTGCCTGTCCGGCGACAGCCCGGCCATCGGCCCGGCGCCGCGCAGCCGGATGGAGGTCGTAGACATCGAGGCGGTGCAGATGCTGTGGATGCTGCGGCGATTGCGGGACGAGGGTATCTACCTGGATGGTCGGAAGATCAAGAGCCCGCCGGCGTACTTCCTGGGAGCAGCCGCCTCGCCGTATGCGTCGCGGCCCGAATTCCAGGCGCTGCGCGAGCACAAGAAGGTCAACGCCGGCGCCCAGTTCTTCCAGACCAATCTCGTGTTCGATCCGCAAGGTCTCGAGATGTGGCTCGAGTCCCTGGCCAAACGGGACATCCTGGACAAGGTGTACGTCCTGATCGGCATCACCCCGCTCAAGAGCTACAAGATGGCCCGCTACATGGACGACGACGTGCCCGGGGTCTTCATCCCCGACTCCATCCTGCAGCGGCTGGAGAAAGCCGG
>CBDUUY010000079.1:0-9248 GCA_965370535.1 uncultured bacterium | reverse complement strand
TCGGCCAGTCCGCCGTTGTCGGCGGTGGCGTCGAGGACCGAGCGGGCCACCGAGACCAGCCGGCCCAGCTCGCCGCGCCGGGCCCCAGCATCGCCCCAATCGATCTTGGCTTTGCCCGCAACAACACCTCGGGCTCGGCGCCGCAGTCTCTTCGGGAGCGCATCGGCACCGCCACCGCTGTTGACCACCTTGGCGATGGCCTGACGAACCAACTCATAGGTGTCGGCCACCGCAGCGGCGCCCATCACGCCGGTCGAGTCGACCAACGCCAACACCTTCTTCGGGAACAGCTTGGCGTCGACCGCACGCTCCAGGGTGACCCCCAACACCCGTTCGTCGGCGTCGTTGATCAACAACCGCGACCGAAACACCGACAGAGTCGTCGCATGGAACGGCACCACATCAGCATCGATACCCAACGCTCGTTTCCAGTCCAAGTCCTTCGCGGCTCGCCGGGCCGCTTCCCGGTCCGATACATCATCGCGTAACTGCAACAACACCGCCCGCATCAACAACGACGGCGGGATCGACGGCCGGCCCATCGTCGTCGAGTAACAGTCGGCGAAGTCCTCGTCCCGGATCAACACCGACCCGTGCTCGGCCATCCGCGCGTAGAACGACGACTCGTCACCCTCGAACAGCCCACACAGCAACGACTCCACCCCAAAGAGGCTCCCCTGACGATCAACCGTTCCCAGCATCTGCACCTGCCCATCGCATGCACAGAGTCTCCCCGAATCGACACAAAATCGCGAGCACCCACCACTCCGAACCCACCCACATTTTCATCAGCCACCTAGTACGAGAAGTTCCTGACACGCATTGCAAGGCTTCCGATGATGCACCGCAAGGAATCCCTGACACCGGGCGGGTATCATGAGGCATGATGTCCCAGATTCCCAGTTCTCACAGCGAGTATCTGCAAGCGATCTTTGCCCTGGAAGAGGGTGGCGTGCCCGCCATCCAGGCACGCATCGGCGACTGGCTGGGGGTGAGCCGGGCCAGTGTCTCCGAGATGGTCCGCAAACTCCAGGGAGAGGGCATGGTCGCCGAGACGACGGGAGCAGTTCGCCTCACCGGTGAGGGCAGGGTCGTCGCCGAGAGCGTCGTGCGGCGCCACCGGCTCGCCGAGTGCTTCCTGTCTGAGGTGCTTCGACTGCCCTGGGTCAAGGTCCATGCGGAGGCGGCGGTGTGGGAGCACGTGATCTCCGACGACGTCGAGGCTGCCATCCGGACGGCCATGGATGACCCGCAGACCTGTCCACACGGCAACCCGATCCCCGGGATGGGCTACGAGGCGCCACCGACCACAACGATCTCCGAGATGGAGGTGGGCGAGACCCGCGTGATCGAGCGTATCGGCGAGGAACTCGAGGGGGACATGGAGATGATGGAATTCCTCGACACCGCCGGCCTCCACCCCGGCAGCGAGATCGAGGTGGTGGGGCGCACCCCTCACGATGTCATGACTGTGCAGACTGCCGGGTCGGATCCCGTCGGGTTGGGGTCGTTCGCCGCCGAACGCATCCGGGTGATCTCCGCTCCGGAAGACACCCAGCGCTAGCGCCTTCGGGCCTCCGCCACCAGCAGCGGCACCTCGAGTTCCAACGATGTCGGCCCACCGTGCTGGCCCACCAGTCGGTCGTCGCTGAACCGGTGGAGGATCGCATGCCCGGGGTCGGCCACCAGCACACCGTCGGGTGCCCGCTCCTCGAACTGCGGATGCCTCTCACCTGGGCCCCACCAGTGCTCCATCTCGGCCCTCGGCACCCAGGTGGCCGGGAGTCGGGCGGCAAGGTCTTCGCCTTCGCCGTGGACGAAGACCGCCCTCGCATCGCCCCCGAATCTCCGGTCCTTGTGATCTGCCTTGGGGATGACAACGCGGCGCTCCGGCGGGATGTCCACGTGCCCGTGGTCGGCCACCCCCACCGCAACGGTGCCGGAGGGCAACCGGTTGGCCAACTGCTCCCACACCCCTGCCGCTGTGGTCATGGCCTCGCCGTACATCTCCGACTGCTGCCCTGCGACGTGTGCGGCAAAGTCCACCTGGGGCACGTAGAGCACGATCAGACGCCCCGGTGTGCCCGCCAGGGCCACTGCGGCGTCGACTGAATCCGCCATGTCGTGGTAGCCCTCGAACCGGGCCCCCCGATAGAGCACTCTGGTCAGCGGCGACCCCTCGAAGTTGGCGGGTTGCAGGGAGATGGCCTCGGCGCCACCGGCGGTGAGTCGCTCCCAGGTATTGGGAGACGGCAGGAACCCGTCGTAGTCGTACGGTATCGGCTCGCCCCAGAGCGTGGTCCATTTGATGGTGCCGACCACGTGCCCCGTCTCCGGCAGCCACAGCTGATACCCGAGCAGACCGTGGCGGGCCGGAGGCAGGCCGGTGGCCATCGTGGCGAGGCTCACCGTGGTGGTGGTGGGGAATGAAGCGTCGATCGTCCCGCACCTGGCGGCCGCCAGCGGTCCGGCCGCCGGGTGGTCCAACTGGTAGTCGCCGAGGCCGTCGATCATCACCAGCACATACGACGCCGCCTCGGGAATGCAGGAGGCCAGATCTGCCCGTAGACCCGGTGAGGGGGCCGTGCCGATCAGGCGCCGCTCCAGTTCGGCGATCGCGTTGACCAGGCCGCCTCCTGTGTAATCGGGAGCGCGCATGCGGCGAGCGTAGCGGCGGTGGGAACCCGCTCTGCGGGCCGGGCAGGGTCCCGGTGCAGAGGCGGGCGTGGCCCCTTCTATACTCACGACTCGTCAGCCACCGCCGGTCACCCGAGGGGCCTTGTGACGCAGTATTTCGAGGATTACATCACGGTGGCGGTCTTTGCCGGATTCGGCGTCCTGCTGGTGCTCCTCTCGGTGGGCATCTCCGCCCTCCTGCAGCCCAGGAAGCCCAACCCTTCCAAGTCCCGGGCCTACGAATGTGGCATGGACCCCGTCGGTGGCGGTTGGAGCCAGACCCAGGTCCGCTTCTACATCTACGGACTGCTGTTCCTCATCTTCGATGTCGAGGCCGTCTTCATCTTCCCGTGGGCGGTTCGGCTGGAGAGCCTCGGCGCCTTCGCCCTGGTCGAGATGGCGATCTTCATCGTGATCCTGCTCGGGGGCCTGGTGTATGCGTTGCGCAAGGGGGTGATGCAGTGGGAGTCCTAGACCGGTTCCCCATGCCCAAGCCGGTGTCGTGGCTGTTGAACTGGTCGCGCCGCTACAGCCTGTGGATGTTCTCGTTTGGGCTGGCCTGCTGCTCCGTGGAGATGCTGGCCGCCGCCGCCCCGCGTTACGACATGATGAGGTTCGGGATCATCCCGCTTCCGGCCAGTCCCCGTCAGGCCGATCTGATGGTGGTCGCGGGCACCATCACCGACAAGATGGCCCCGGCGGTGCGGCGCCTGTACGACCAGATGCCCGAACCCAAGTACGTCATCTCGATGGGTTCCTGCGCCAACTGCGGGGGCCCTTACTGGGACTCCTACTCGGTCACCAAGGGTGTGGATCAGATCATCCCCGTGGACATCTTCATCCCCGGGTGCCCTCCCCGGCCGGAGGCATTGATGGAGGGGATCATGCTCCTCCAGGAGAAGATCCAGAACGAGGACATTCGTGAGAAGTGGAGCTTCCGTGACCGAGAGCCCGTCTGAGGCCCCGGCCCGGCCGGACCCGGCCGTGGTCGCCGAGCACTTCGCCGGTCTGGTGGGGGCGGCCGGGCACAGCGCCGCGCACGCAACGGCCAAGATCATCGTGCCCCGGGAGCAGTGGGTAGAGGCCCACGAGGTGCTGAAGGAGCACCTGCCCTTCTTCTCCTATCTGTCTGCGATCGACTGGTCGTGCGAGGTGGCGGTCGGCGACCCGCCCGGAGGCGATGAGGTCTCCGAGCGATACGAGGTCATGACCCGCATCTCCGACGTGGACGAAGGGAAGGCCTTGATCGTCTCGACGGAGATCCCCAAGGACGACGCCACCATCCCGACCCTGATCGGGGTCTACGGCGGGGCCGATTGGCACGAGCGGGAGACCGCCGAGATGTTCGGCATCGACTTCGAGGGCCATCCCAACCTCATCAAGCTGTATCTGCCCGACGGATTCCAGGGCCACCCGCTTCGGAAGTCTTTCCCGCTGTTGAGCCGTGACCTGAAGCCGTGGCCCGGCGATGTGGATGTCGAGGACATGCCATCCACCGAGAACGTCGAGGGTGGTGGCGCGTGACCGGCGTCGATCCCCGGGTGGCCATGTTCCACTCCGAGACCCAGGTGTCTGTGGAGTTGCAGACCGAGGACATGACCCTGAACCTGGGCCCGCAGCACCCATCCACCCACGGCGTGCTCCGGTTGATCGCCAAGGTGGACGGTGAGCGGGTCGAGGAGATCGAACCGGTCATCGGCTACATGCACCGGGGATACGAAAAACTGGCCGAAGTCCGCACCTACCCGCAGATCACCGCCCTGGTCAACCGGATCGACTGGGTGTCGGGGTTTGCCAACGAGATCGCCTTCGTCACGGCCGCCGAGCGGTTGATGGGCCTCGAGGTGCCCGAACGGGCCCAGTACGTCCGGCTGATCCTCACCGAGATGACCCGGATCTCATCCCATCTGTTGTTCCTTTCCTCCTATCCGCTCGAACTGGGGGCGGCCACCCCGCTGATGTTCGCCCTGCGGGATAGGGAGAGGATCATGGACCTGATCGAGGGGGTCACCGGGGGCCGGTTCCATCCCAACTTCAACCGACTCGGCGGAGTCAAGCCGGCGGCCGGCGGAGGATCGACCCAGAAGAAGGTGACCCAGGACCTGCCCGCCGGTTTCCTAGAAGACACCAGGGTTGCGATGGCCGGTGTCTACAAGGTCTGCGATGAGATCGACGGCCTGATCACCGGCAACGAGATTTTTGCAGAACGCACAAAGGGCATCGGAGTCATCCCCGCCGACAAGGCCATGGAGTACGGCGTCTCCGGCCCCAACCTGCGGGGGTCTGGGGTCGGCTTCGACCTCCGCAAGGTGGAGGACTACCTCCCGTACGACCTGTTCGACTGGCAGGTGCCCATCGGCATCGACGGCGATTGCTTCGACCGTTACGTGGTGCGTATGGAGGAGATTCGCCAGTCGGCCTCCATCATCGAGCAGGCGATCGATTCGATCCCGTCCGGGCCGCTCAGGGCCAAGGCGCCCCGGATCATCAAGATCCCGCAGGGGGAGATCTACGTCAGGACCGAGAACCCCAAGGGCGAGATGGGCTACCACATCGTCTCTGAGGGCGGGCGGGAGCCGTATCGGCTCAAGATCCGCTCGGCTTCCTACTCGAACCTGAGCATCCTGCCCTGGTTGCTCGAGGGTGTGCTTCTCCCCGACATCATCGCCATCCTGGGAAGCCTCGACTTCGTGCTGGGGGATGTGGACCGATGACCCTCGGCATCGCCATCCTCGACAACTTCTGGGTGCTGCTCACCGCCAAGTTGCTGGTCGTGGTCCTGGTGATGCTGGGGTTCTCGCTGGTGATCATCTACGCCGAGTTGAAGATCATGGCCCACATGCAGAGCCGCATCGGCCCGTATTTCGCCGGTGGCCGATTCGGGTGGGCCCAGCCGTTTGCCGATGCTCTCAAGTTCCTCCAGAAGGAGGATCTGGTGCCCGACGAGGCCGACAGTCCCGTCTTCCGCATCGCCCCGGCCATCTCGATGCTGAGCACGGTGGCGATATTCGTCATCATCCCGTTTTCGCCCACCCTCATCGCCGCGGACCTCGATCTGGGCATCTTCTATGCGATGGCTGTGGGTTCGATAGGGACGCTCGGCGTGCTCATGGCCGGATGGGCCTCTGCCAACAAGTACTCGCTGATGGGGGGCCTGCGGGCCGCCGCACAGTTGATCGCATATGAGCTGCCGATGGTGCTGGCGGTGGCTGCCGTCGTGGTGCAGGCCGGGACGATGTCGATGGTCCACATCGTCGATCTGCAGGGCCCCGAGGCCCTGTACACGATCCCCGGCACCGACATCGGGCTCCCGTTCATCATGGTGGGCCAGATCGTGGCCTTCGTCATCTTCATGACGGCTGCACTCGCCGAGTTGAGCAGGATCCCCTTCGATATGCCGATCGCCGAATCCGAACTGGTCTTTGGTTTCCTGACCGAGTATTCGGGGATTCGCTTCACCATGTTCTTCCTGGCGGAGTACGCAGGCATGTTTGCCATGGCGGCGATCGCCACCACGCTGTTCCTGGGCGGGTGGTACTTCCCGGGACTCGATCCTTCGATCTTCGGGCCGTTCGTGATGATGGCGAAGGTCAGCCTGCTCGTGTTCGTGATCATCTGGATACGGGTCACCTGGCCGCGGTTGCGTGAAGACCAGTTGCAGTCGTTTGCCGGGCGCTGGCTGATCCCGCTCTCGCTGGCCCACATCCTGGTGATTGCCGTCTTCAAGGTGGTGCTGTGATGCGGCTGCCCGGTCTCTTCAAGGGCATGTGGGTGACCCTGCGGACCCTGTTCACCAAACCGGTGACGATCAACTACCCCCTCGAGAAGGAGGTTCTCGTCCCGAGAGCCCGGGGGGTCATTGCCCTCGATACCGATGCCTGCACGGTCTGCATGCTGTGTGCCCGCGAGTGCCCCGATTGGTGCATCTACATAGAGGGCCACAAGGAGGAGCAGCCTCCGTCCAAACCCGGAGGACGCCCCCGCACCCGGGCCACCCTCGATCGTTTTGCCATCGACTACGCCCTCTGCATGTACTGCGGCATCTGTGTGGAGGTCTGCCCGTTCGATGCCCTGTTCTGGTCGCCGGCCTATGAGTACGTGGAGCACGGCATCGCCGCCATGCTCCACGAGAAGCAACGGCTCAGTGACTGGATGGCCACTGTGCCCGACCCGCCGGATCTGGAGTCCTGATGGAATTCTCCGACTGGATCACAGACGCCAGGAACATCGTCTTCCTCGTCATCTCTCTGGGGATGGTGGGGGCGGCGATCGTGGTGGTGACCACCCGCAACTTGATCCATGCCGCCCTGACCCTGGTAGTCGCCCTCGCCGGTTCGGCGGCCCTGTTCCTGATGTTGGGCGCCGAGTTCGTCGCCTGGACGGTCGTCCTGGTGTACATCGGGGCGGTGATCGTGCTGTTCCTGTTCGGCATCATGATCACCAGGGCGCCGATCGGCCGCGACTCCGCACAGTTGGATCACAAACGCCGCTGGCCTGCTGCGCTGATCGCCCTGTCGGTGTTCGTGCTGATGTCCTGGTCCACCACGGTGGCATTCGAGGCCGAACCGATTCGTGATGGGGTCACCAGGACCACCGAACTCGGCGACCTGCTGTTCAGCCGCTACGTGATCCCGTTCGAGGCCGTCTCCTTCGTGCTGCTGGCGGCTCTGATAGGCGGCATCGTCCTGGCACGCAAGGACCCGGACCGATGATCGTCAACCAGTTCCTCATCCTCGGCGCCCTGCTGTTCAGCATCGGGATCTACGGAGTGCTGGTCCGCCGCAATGCGGTGCTGGTGCTGCTGTCGATCGAACTGATGCTGACCGCGGTGAACATCAACATGGTGGCATTCAGCGCTCATGTGAACGATTCGTTTGCGGCGGGCCAGGTGTTTGCCCTGTTCATCATCACCGTGGCCGCAGCCGAGGTCGGTATCGGTCTGGCGATCGTGATCCTCATCTTCCGGAACAGGTCCTCAGCCAATATCGATGAACTGGACCTGATGAAATGGTGACGACGGCCTTCGCTCACCTGCTGGCTCTCGCCGAAGGCGGCGAGCACGCCGTCGAGGTCGTCACGGACCCCGGCGGGTTCGTCGGTGTGCTGACCGACTTCGCCTGGCTGATCCCCGTCGTGCCGCTGGTGGCGACGTTTGCCATTGTGCTGTTCGGCAAGCGCCTGCCCCTGAAGGGATGGGAACTCGCCGAGGGGGCCATCGCCTTCGTTGCCGTCTACGCGGTGGCGCTGCTGATCGTCAACTGGGTGGATCCCATCGCCGTCGAGTACCACATCGAGATCAGCAGGGTCGGCACCATTCCCGGCCTCGGCGATCTCGTGATCGAGTGGGGTTGGGCGGTGGACGGCCTGTCGATCATGATGTACACGGTGGTCGGTGTCGTCGGCTTCTTCGTGTTCACCTACGCCAAGGGGTACATGGAGGGTGACATCCGCTTCACCTTCTTCTTCGCCGCATTCAGCCTCTTCGCCGGCGGCATGCTGGTGCTGGTCTCGGCGGCCAATCTGATCCAGTTGATCGTCGGGTGGGAGTTGGTCGGGGTCGCTTCCTACCTGCTGATCGGACATTGGTGGGAGGACCACGACAACAACGCAGCGGCGATCAAGGCGTTCATCACCAACAAGATCGCCGATATCGGCCTGGTGATCGGTGTGATCATCGCCGGTGTCACCGTCGGCTCCTTCCGGATCTCGGATGTGCTCGACGCGGTCGCCCGGCACGATTCGGCATTGGCCGAGGTCGGGTTCTGGGTGGGCCTCACCCTGTTCATCGGGGCGATGGGCAAGAGCGCCCAGATGCCGTTCCACGTGTGGCTGCCCGACGCCATGGCCGGTCCCACCCCGGTCTCATCGCTGATGCACGCCGCCACCATGGTCACCGCCGGGGTGTACCTGGTGGGCAGGATGTTCCCGCTGTACCAGACCCCCGGCTTCGCAGACGACGTCAAGACGATCATCATCCTGGTCGGCGGCGCCACGCTGCTGCTGACCGGTCTCATCGCCCTGGTTCAGAACGACATCAAGAAGGTGCTGGCCTACTCCACCCTCAGCCAACTGGGGTACATGATGGCCGCCATGGGGGCAGGGGCATACACGGCCGGCCTGTTCCATCTATTCACCCACGCGTTCTTCAAGGGCCTGTTGTTCCTGGCGGCCGGGTCGGTGATCCACGGGGTCCACAGCAACAACATGAGCGACATGGGCGGGTTGCGGCGCTTCATGCCGCATACCTATCGGACCTTCATCATCGGGTCGCTGGCGCTGGCCGGGATCTTCCCGTTGGCCGGGTTCTGGTCGAAGGACGAGATCCTGTCCTCGCTGAGCCACGATGCTTCCGGTGGCGGGGGAGGGGTGGCCACTCTGGTGCTGGTGCTGGCGATCCTGGGTGCGTTCGTCACCGCCTTCTACATGGCCAGGACGGTGTATCTGACCTTCTTCGGCGAGTACAAGGGCGAAGGCCAACCCCACGAGTCCCCGCGGGTGATGACCTACTCGTTGTGGGGCCTGGCCGGCCTGGCTGCGGTCGGCGGCCTGGTGAACATCCCGGGTGTCTTCAC
>CBDUUY010000078.1:0-9260 GCA_965370535.1 uncultured bacterium | reverse complement strand
GGTATCGGTTTGCACGCCTCGTTGGCGTTCATCCCATCGTTTTGGCCGGTGCAGGACGAGACCTCCGGTATCGGCGGGCCGTTCGACGAGTTGCTGCATGCCGTTCACGGGTTCCGCATGCCGCTGTTTTTCATGCTGAGCGGGTTCTTCACCACCATGCTGTGGCGCCGTCGGGGCTTGCGGTCCCTGCTGGGGCATCGCATACGCCGGATCGCGCTGCCGTTGGCGATCGGTGTCCTCACGATCGTTCCACTGGTGAGTTGGGTGTCCGAGGAGGCGGCCGCCGACCGGTTCGAGAACATCTGGGGTGCCATCCTCTTCAGGAACACCACCGCCGTCACCGGCTTCCTCGATGACGGCCTCGACCCCAACGAACTGAGGGGCGACGGTGGCGTGACGCCGCTGCACCTCGCCGCGCTCGTAGACGACGCCGACATCGCCGAACTCCTCCTCGATGCCGGCGCCGATCCGTTCGCCGAGGACGACAAGGGTGACGCGCCGTTCGGATACGCGTTCTTCGTCGGGTCCGAAGATGTCGCCGACGTGCTCGTCGACTACGGGGTGTTCGACGTTCGGCCGCCGGGAACCGAGTGGGGGGATCTCCAAGGCTGGGGATTCGGCGCCCCAGACGATGGGGACAACGATGAGTTGACGCTCGATTCGTGGCTCGCCAGCTTCCACCACCTGTGGTTCCTCTGGTTCCTGCTGTGGCTGGTGGCCGGCTTCGCCGCCGTGGCGGTTGTCATCGATTGGCGCGAGGGGCGACACGGACACCAAACACCTCGGGTGTGGCCCCGGCGCCTCATGTGGGCCCTGGTCCCCCTCACTCTTCTCCCTCAGTTGGCGATGGGCGACTGGGGGAGACATCCGCACTTCGGACCGGACACCTCCACCGGGCTGATACCGGTCCCTCATGTGCTTGTCTACTACGCGGTGTTCTTTGCGTTCGGGGCTCTGCTGTATGACCGGCGCGACCGCCACGGCGAGATGATGGTCGACACACTCGGCCGCCACTGGAAGGTCCTCCTGCCACTGACCATCGTCGCCATCCTGCCGCCGGCGTTGATCCTGACGTTCGCTGAGGGGAATCCTTCATGGGGATTGGCCTCGATCGCCCAGGTCACCTACACCTGGGCGATGATCGTGGCCCTCATGGGGGCGTTCCGGGCGCTCCTCTCCCGGGAGCGGCGCGGAGTGCGCTATCTGTCCGATTCGTCGTACTGGTTGTACCTCGCCCACCTGCCACTCATCATCGTCGTCCAGGTATGGATCCAGCATTGGAACCTGCCGTCGGGGGTCAAGTTCGCCGGCCTCACGATCGGGGTGAGCGCCGTTCTGCTGGTCACGTACCAACTGTTCGTCCGCTACACACCTATCGGCACCATGCTCAACGGCAGACGAACCCGCCCGCGGAGATCCCCTGAGGCCGAACCCTCCGAGGCGTAGGCTCCTCAGCCCGATTCACAAGGTGCGGCGGTTGCTACTCGCCCGTCACCGCCCGGATGCTGCGGGCGATCTCATTGACTCGGGATGCTCCATAGAACACCCCGACTCGATTCCAACCGACGGCCGGGTCGATCCGGGAACCAGGTAGCGTGACGCACATGAAAATCGCCGTTGCCACCCGAAATGGAAAGACCGTGACCCAGCACTTTGGTCGCGCCCCCCACTACCTCGTCGTCACCGTCGAGGATGGAGAGGTGACGGCGACCGAACTGCGGGACAAAGCCGGGCACCGTACCTTTGCCGGGGACCCTCACGATGAGTCGGGGGATCACGGCTTTGGCCCCGTGGCCGACGAGAAGCACCGCCAGATGGCAGCCAATGTGTCCGACTGCACCGCAGTCATCGCCGGTGGCATGGGACGCGGTGCCTTCACCGGCCTTCAGTCGCTTGGACTCGAGGCCGTGGTCACCGATCTCGACGATGCGGTCGAATCAGCCGTCCTCTACGCCGCCGGCGACCTCCCGAACCTCATGGACCGCCTCCACTAGCCAGAACGCGGCACAGCGGAAGCGGGTCTTCGATGGGTGGAACCCACCGTCAATCGTCGTCGAGAATCGCTGGGCGGGGGTCGCGTGAGTGCACCTCCTGAGTGCATCTCCCTTCCTCCGGGGGGATGACGGGGAACGCAGCGATGAGGTGGGGAGGGTCCGAGCCCCGCAGTTGTCGGCGGGTGGAGTCGGCTATTCCGCGGCTGCACCGGCGATCTCTGGTGGCTCCCATCCGGGGTTGTTGTTCGACAACCGGTGGAGGAGGTTGTGCATCGTGTGGAGTTCGGAATCGGCAAGGAGGCCGGCGACCCGGCGTTCGGTGACCTCCTCGAACACCGGTTGGTTGTCTGCGATCAGACGGGTTGCCTCTTCGGTGACTTCGGCGTATATGACCCGCCGGTCCTTGTCGGACGGGACCCGAACCAGGTAGCCGGCGTCGACGAGACGGTCGACGATTCTGGTCACTCCTCCCCTGGTGACCACCAGGGTGTCGGCGAGGTCGGCCATCTTGAGGCGCCCGCCGGCGAGCATGATCTGGAGCACGACGAGCGCTTCGGAGAGCCCGAACCCCGACGATCTCTGGAGTTCGGTGTCGAGTTCGTCGGAGAGAAGGGCGGCCACCCGCAACACCGAGACCGCCACCTTGGTGTGGAGAGGAGGGGGCCGAAACCCGTGTTCCTGCAGGTGGTCTGGAAGCGGCATGACGGTGCAGCCTACCGCACAACTGTTGATTAGGCAATAGTTGACGACTTGACATATCTCCAGGAATCTGGTTGTCTGTTCAATCATTGAGTAAACAACCATCACGGGAGATACCCATGCAACACACGACCGAGAGCTCACCGACCGCCCCAACCGCCTTCCCGGAGGGCGCCGTCGTGATCGAGGGCCTCGTCAAGCACTATCCCGACCCCGACGGCGGCACCTTCGCCGCCGTCAACGGCGTGGACCTGTCGGTTCGTACCGGAGAGGTGTTCGGCGTCCTCGGACCCAACGGCGCAGGCAAGACCACCATTCTCGAGATCGTCGAGGGCCTCACCCGGGCGGACGGCGGACGGGTGCGGGTGCTCGGCCTCGACCCGCAGGCAGATCCCACCGGTGTGCAGAAGCGGATCGGGATCCAGCTGCAGTCGTCCGCTTACTTCGAGTTCCTGCGCCTGGGCGAGCTGCTCGAACTGTTCGGGGGCTTCTACCCTCACCGGCTCGACCCCGACGAACTGCTCTCACGGGTCGGCCTCACCGAGAAACGCAGATCCCTGGTCGGCCGGTTGTCGGGGGGGCAGGCGCAACGGTTCTCGATGGTCGCCGCCCTGGTCAACGACCCGGAGATCGTGTTTCTCGACGAGCCGACGACCGGGCTCGACCCGCAAGCGCGACGCAGTGTGTGGAAGGTGATCCGTCGGCTCGCCGAAGAAGGCCGCACGGTCATCCTCACCACCCACTACATGGAAGAAGCGGAGGCGCTGGCCGATCGTGTCGCCGTGATCGACCACGGCAAGATCGCCGCAACCGACACCCCCACCGCCCTCATGGACAGGTACGGCACCGGAACGACGGTGACCTTCACCAGCGCATCTGATGCTGATGCTTCTCAGCTTGCCCGTCTTCCGTCCGTCACCGGCGTGCGCAGTCGGGTCAACGGCGCCGTCGGCTACGAACTCGCCGTCGAAGCCCCCGACACCGCCGTGCCCGCTCTGTACCGGTGGGCCGGTGAGCACGGCATCGAATTGCGCGACGTCACGATCCGCCGATCCACGCTCGAGGACGTGTTCCTCAATCTGACCGGCAGCCGTCTCCGCGACTGACACCCTCACATGAAAGGACCACCCACAATGAGGCCCACACTCGCCATGTTCCGCGCGTCACTGCTTTCGATCGTCCGTGATCGCCGGACGTTGATCGGGGCGATGATGCTCCCGATGATCTTCCTGCTCGCCTTTGGCTCACTCGACATCGGGCTCACAGGAACCGGACTGGACGCCGGCGGTGCAGGTATCGACTACTTCGACTTCGTCCTGCCCGGCATCCTGGCCATGACATCGATGCAGTTCTCGGTGTTCTGGACCTCCGGCTTCTACGCTCGGCTCGGCGAGACCAAGGTGCTGCGGCGCCTCGAAGCGACCCCCATCCCCCGGAGAGCCTTCCTGGCCGGACAGGTGATGGCCCGACTCGTTGTCGTTGTCGTTCAGGCAGCAGTCGTGATCGGGGTCGGCGTGCTACTGGGCGCCGATATCGCCGGAAACCCGCTGTGGATGATCGTCCTGACCGCGCTCGCCGCCGCGACATTCCTGTCACTCGGATTTGCCATCGGCGCCCGGGCCTCGAACGTCGACTCGGCCAACATAATGGCAGGCATGACCGTCATGCCCCTCGTGTTCCTGAGCGGAGCATGGTTCCCCATCGCCGGCCTGCCCTCCTGGATGGAGACGGTGATGGAAGCGCTTCCGCTCGCTCCACTCCTCGAAGCGATGCGCACCGTGGCCATCGACGGCGGATCGCTCGCCGATGTCGGCGGAAGCCTGCTGCAGGTGGCGGCGTGGATCCCGGTGACGTTTGCCATCGCCGTCCTCGCCATGCGCCCCCGACGAACAAAGCGGCGCAATCGCCGAATCGAACCTCAGACGGCCGATGCGATGGCCTGACCTGTGGCGGAAACCCACTCGATGCCCCGTTCCGCGCCGCGGGGTGTCGAGAGCGACGCCCCGCGGCGTGTGGTGATCTCGAACTGAACACCCAGGGTGGAGAAGTCTCTGCAGGGGTTCCGCGGGTCCACTGACGTCGTCATCGTTTGGGCGGTTGGTCTTCGGTCGGCCGCCGGCAGGCCGCCCGGAGACGGGGCTCAGTCGTAGTAGCGGCGCGGCTGGGCGAAGCGGACCGTGAGGTCCCTGCCGCCCAGCGTCGACCCATGCAACGCCTCGATGGCGGAGCGGGCCGCCGGCCGGGGCATGTCCACAAAACCGAATCCCTTGGAGCGCCCGGTGCGCCGGTCGATGATGATCGTGGTCTGGTGGACCTCGCCGTAGTTCCCGAACAACGCCCCGACGTCCTCTGCGGTGGCTTCCCACGGCAGATTCGCCACGTAGACGCTTTCCTGGCCGGTCGTTGCAGTGCTCGGTTGTGGCTGGGGGGGTGCTGCCGGCCGTCCGACCGGAGTCGGCCGGTCAGAACTGGCGGGCCGCTCAGACTTGGAGGGCCGCTCAGACCTGGAGGGTCGCCCGGTGGGAACCTCCCGCCCGGCGGGGGCCTCCCGCCGCGGGCGCACGGGCGACGGCTTGTTGTTGAGGTACTCGTCGAACTCCAGCGCATCGTGCCGAGGCTCGCCGATCTGTATCTGCAGTTCGAGATCCTGCTGCATGCGGCGGACTGCCCTTCGCTGCTCACGGGTGACGAGGCTGACGATGGTTCCGGTGGCGCCCGCCCTGGCGGTCCGCCCGGACCGATGGAGATAGTCCTTGGCATCGGCGGGGGGATCGAAGTGGAGGACGCATGCAACCGCGTCGATATGGAGGCCCCTGGCGGCGACATCGGTTGCGATCAGAGCCTGGACACGGCCCGACGAGAACGCCTGGAGGGCCCTGGTCCGCTGGTGCTGGGAGCGCCCGCCGTGCATGGCGACTGCACCGACGCCGAGATTGCCGAGTTGTCTTGCCAGTCGATCGGCACCGTGGCGGGTACGGGTGAACACGATGGAGCGGCCGGCTGCACGGGCGACGTCGGCGGCGTGCTGAATGCGGTCGTGGTGCTGCACCAGCCAGAAGTGGTGGGTGGCATCGATCGTCTCCGAATCCACCGTCCCCGTGTCGTGGCGGACGGGATCCGTCTGGTAATCGCGGCTCAGCACCGCAATGTCACCATCGAGGGTGGCCGAGTACAGCAGTGTCTGGCGGCGCCGCGAGGTGCGGTCGAGGATCCGGCGCACGGCTGGGAGGAAGCCCATGTCGGCCATCCGGTCCGCTTCGTCGACGACGACGATGTCGGCCTGGCTCAGATCCACAGACCGCTGTTCTATGAGGTCTTCGAGCCGTCCGGGGGTGGCCACCAGGACATCGACTCCCTTGCGAAGTGCGCCCTTCTGGGGGCCGTATCCCACGCCACCGTATACGGCGAACACGTAGCGGCCCACCGACTTGGCGAGAGGAGCCAGTTCCTGCTTGATCTGTTCGGCCAGTTCCCGCGTGGGGGCCAGGATCAGGGCCCTGGGCCGATTCCTGGCTGCCTTGTCCACCATGGTGAGGAGGGGAAGTCCGAAAGCGAGGGTCTTGCCCGAGCCGGTGGGAGCCTTGCCCGACACGTCTCTGCCTGCGAGGGCATCGGGGATGGTGGCCGCCTGGACGGGGAAGGGCTCGACGATTCTCTGCTTGGCGAGGGCCCGGACGAGCCGGCCCGGCAGCCCGAGTTGGGCGAACGTGTCTGACATGATGACTCCTGGCCCCGGATCGGGCCGATAGTTGGGATGTGCCGATCTCTCGCTCGACCGTGTGGCATCCATTGCCTGCGGGATCGAGAATCGGCCGAAGAGGCGGTCCAACCGGATGAGAACTGAGCCGTGTTGTCACCGGGGAAGCGATTTTGCGCTGGCCTCCACCCGGTGCGGCCGACGGGACGCTAGCAGGGATTCCGGTCCAGGCAAACCCCATTCAGGAGGGCCGGGAGTTCCGAAACACTCCTGGCATCACCTCACCCTGGGGTGCCGTTCATGAAGCTCACCCCTCCCGAAGGGGAGCCGACGTTCGATATGTCAGACCCGGGGTGGCGGATCGGGCCGCGGAGCCTGGATCAGTAGGGTTCCGAACGTGGCGATCGAGCGCATGGTCGAGGGTATAGACACTCGGTGGATAACGCAGCCGCTGGGGCATGAACACCTGGGAGCCGGGCTACCAGCACCGTGGATGCCGGTCGGGGTTCGCATTCTTCATGCGATTTGGGAGTCGCCCCACCAGTCACCCGGGATCTCCCACCATGAAGCGCGAGCGGAAGCAGTCCAATCGGGACAGATCGAGCCCGTCTACGTCGGCGAAGTCAACCTGGAGGAGGTGGGGACGTCGACCGGTGTGGCACTCACGATGGAGACCCCGCCGCAGGGATGGCGCCGGCTCCGGTGGGCTGCAGTTGCTTCGCGCCTGGGTGTCGAGCTTGACGCCACCGAAGGAACTCTGGAGCGGCAACTGCGGCCGTTCATGATCGATGGGAGTTGGCCGGTGTCGGTCCTTCCGCCGCCCGGGGGAACGCTTGATGCTCTGTCACTTCGGAGGCTCGCGGACGCTCTGGCGGGATTGCACGATGGGCAGACGATCGGCTACTCCACCAGGGACGAGTGGTTCGGTGACGGCGGATTCTCAAGAGGAACGGTGCGCGAGGTGTTCGATCTGTCGCTGGAGCGCGGCTACTCGCCGAACAACTGGTGGTCGGATGACGAGTCGTGGCTGGTTTGGACCGACTACGACCTGCAGACGTCCGCGTTCTTCGGCGAGTCGCGGGCCGTAGAAATCGTGACGTCGATCCCCGAGTTCGAAGTGCTGCCGTACGCCGACATCTGGTGGCCCGAAGGATCGACCCTCAATCCTTGATCTCCGGCCGTCGGAGCAGCAGCAAGTCCGTCGACGGGTGCGTGATCTGTATCACAGCACACTCAAACTGCATTACGGCTGAAGGGCAGACCCCATGGGGTGCCGTCGACAAAGCACACCCCTCCTTGCCGGGCGGAAGTATCTAGACAGACACCTCTAGCAACGGATCGTTCCCGGAGTCGCCAACCATTGTCCCGTAGGTCGAGATCTCTGTGGGGGAGGAGACTCCGCCCTGGGAAACAACGGTGAGATGACTCACCACGCCCTCCGTACTCGGATGGGAGGGCAACCTACGGGTGACCTCGGCATCAACTGCCGACCTGATCCACCCGCTGACCGACTGCCCATCTTCATCGGCGAGCAGTTTGACCTTCTGGATCGTGGCTGAAGGGAATCGAACAGCGACGTGGGCAGCCATGCGCCCTGTGGGCTTGACTCGCCTCCGAGGCGTGCCAGTGGGTTCACGCATTGCCGGATCTTCGTAGTGATCAGCAGCTTGTCGGTCGGAAGTCATCGATCCTCCTCCTCTCTCAAGTCGGAAAGGTAGCGTTCCCGCTCGGCCTGTGTGGCGCCATACAATCCTATCGGCCGGCAGATGGACGGACTCGAGGCTCGTGGAGGGGCTAGTGGGGCGATTAGCATAATCCCCGGAACCTCGGCGAATAGGAGCCAATCCGCTTCACCCTCTTCAGATGCTGGGTAGTAGAGCGGGTTGCCACTCAGATACATGTCATATAGGTCTTCCACACCGACTGAGATCTGCTTCGCTCCGGCGGTGGGCAGGTGCTTGTAGAGATGCGGGCGGTTGGCGTCATCGATTTCGAACGGATCCTCAGGATCGAGGAGGTCGATGTCGAACCTCTCTCGGGTCATGTGTTACAATGTAGCACATCATGCAGATAGTCACCTCAATGCTCGCCGATGCTGCCCGAGTTGAGAGCGGCAAGCTCTACATCCATGGAGGCGGCTGGGACAACATCACTGCCGAATCTGTGCCGACGACACACACTTCGCTTGCTCTCGTATTGACCCTCCAGGTCGAATACGACGAGGCGCTTCGGGATATTCCGTTCTCGATCACGTTGGTCGATGAAGATGGGGAAGAGGGAGGGTTCCGACTGGATGGCGAACTCAACGTTGGACACCCGCCCCGCACGAAGCGAGGTAGTCCGACACTGGTGCACCAGGCAATCACCCTCAACATGTTGAGGTTCGAGAAGGCTGGCGGCTACAGCTTCCTGATCGAAAGCGACGGAGAGCAACTGACGACAGTTCCGTTCCGCATCAACGTCGCCAAGAAACCCAAACCCTGACTCCCGGCTCTTGACTTGATGAATGCAACGAAACTCGACACGGCGAGCGGACCCAGAGAATGGGATGCCGGGGGTGAGAGGACCGGGGCGAACCGGAGGGTATGACGGGACGCCACCGGCGACCGGCGTGCCCCGGTCGCCCGGGTTCCGCACCACGCCACGAGACCGTCCGTAGGCCCCGGAAGGCGCCATCTCCACCTCCGGGGGCCGGTCCCGCCCCCGGAGACGCCTCATCGGACGCTCTGGGGGTGCTTGCTGTGTCGCAGCGCCGAAGGGACCGGCCCTCCCTCGAGGGGGCGATGGGGAGGGGTGACATTGAGAAGCGGCACCCGGGGCGACTGCTACCTCACTCGTGGTGCGGTTGTGAGATCAGAAGGAACTCCCTG
>CBDUUY010000077.1:0-9355 GCA_965370535.1 uncultured bacterium | reverse complement strand
GCCGACGAGCAACTCCCTGATACCGGGGCAGATGCCACGTACGAAGAGGCGGGCATCCTCGAAGAGGAGAATTGGGAGGAGCCGGTCGGCGAGGAGGATGCCGCCGACGCCTTCTTCTCTCCCGAGGGCCCTCCCCGTAGGCGCAGCCTGTTCGGTCGGCGCAAGGCCCCCGTGGAACCGGAGTACCAGGAGGCCGATGAGGAGATCGCCCCATCGGCAGGTGAGCCGGAGTTCGGGGAGCCTTCTGATGAGGAACCCGTCTACGACGAGTCTGTGTCTGCCGATGTCGCCGGTGAGGGCACGGTCGAGATGCCGGAGCCGGTGTTCGATCTACCGTCTCCGCCTGTCGAGGAGCCGTTGTCGGAGATGCCTCTGCTCGATGAGACCGGCGATGGGATCGAGGCTGTTCCGCCGGAAGCCGATCTGCCTCTCGAACCGGCAGACGAATTGGAAGAGGGAGAAGAGGGAGAAGAGGCAGAGGAAGAGGACTCCGAGTGGCAAGGGGAAGGATCCCGTGTTCCCACGTCGTGGTTCTCGGACATCGATGAGGACGAGATCGACGTCCCCGACATGCAACCCGTGGACGCCGACGAACCGGGCCCGTTGCTGGAGGCCGGTGGCATGTTCGACGTGGACGACATCCTCGATTCTGTGATCCCATCCGCCACGGAACCGGAGGCAGCCGACGAAGGCGCCGGATCCGTCGTTGACTTCCCGGTTGCCGATGCCACGGTCGGCGAGGAGCCTGCCGACCTGTTCGAGTCTCCGGGTACCGGCGAACCGCTCGACCTGCTGGGCGCCGCCTCGGCGCTGCTGCCCGAAGAGCCGGCCCCGCCCTCGGCTCCGCTGGCGTGGGAGGAGACCGGGGAGACCGATGTCCCCGTGCCACCGCCCCCTGCCACCGATGAACGGGTCGAGAGCGAATGGGACGATGATCCTGGCGCGGCCCCCACGTTGCCGTTGGACCCGGATGGGATGGTGTACGACGTCGTGGAGGACGATATCGACACCGCCCCCACGGCCGGGTTCCACGATCCTCTCGTGCCGGCCGCCCCAACCGCCGAGCGGCAAGAGACCCCGGAACCGGGCCCGGTCGAATGGACCGATGACGTCTACTCCGGGGCGGCGACCGTCGAGCATCGGGACCTGGCCGATGCTGTAGCCAGGGCCCGTACCGAGGAGACGGAGTTGCAGGCCCTGTCTGCTGCCATGCCCGGCCTGGAGAGCGGTGTGGTCGGCTTCGAGGACGTCGAGGACCTCGGCAGCGATGAGGCCTACGTTCCTCCTGCGCGTTCCGACCTGGGCGCCAGGGTGCTCACCGGGCTGATCCTGGTCTCTCTGCTGCTGGGCTCTCTCTGGTTGAGCGGAGGCGCCCTGGCGATCTTCGTCGGGATGGCCGTTCTCATCGGTCTCACCGAATACTTCACGACGTTGCGCCACCGCGGGTACACCCCGCTTGCCCTGTTCGGGTTGGTGGGGGCGGTCGGTGCCCTGGCCGGCACCTGGTTCTGGGGGCCGATCGCAGTTCCGGGGGCGATCCTCATCACCACGGTCGTGGTGTTCTTCTTCTTCGCATTTGCTCCCCGTCGCCGGGATGCTCTCGCCAACGGTGCGATGACTGTGATGGGGATGGCCTGGATTGCGGGCACGGTGGCGTTTGCCATGCCGATCATCGCCTCCGAGGACTATCGGGTGCTGGTGCTGGCGTTCGTCGCCACCACCGTCGCCATGGATGTCGGCGCCTACGGTTTCGGCAGGGCATGGGGTTCCTCACAGATGGCCCCTGTCCTGTCGCCGAACAAGTCGATCGAGGGACTGGCCGGTGGGGTGGTGATGTGCATCGGTGTCGCCATAGGCATCGGGTACCTGATGGATCCGTTCGATATCCAGGCGGGGGCGGCACTCGGCCTGGTGGTGGCCGTTGCCGCTCCTCTGGGTGACCTGGCCGAATCGATGTTCAAGCGCAGCCTGGGGGTCAAGGACATGGGGTCGATCCTGCCCGGCCACGGCGGGATCATGGACAGGGTGGATGCTTTCCTCTTCGTCATCCCGCCGGTCTGGGTCCTTTACGAGTTCCTGGGGTATCTGGCCTGAAGCCCCTAGTCGTTCTCGGGGTGACCGGGTCTATCGGGCGCCAGGCGCTCGAGGTGGCGGCACGTCTCGACCTGCCGGTGGCTGCGATTGCCGCCGGTCGAGGCTCCGACTCCCTGCTGGAAGTCGCCGGCACACTCCCGGATTCGGCGGTCGTGGTGGCGGCGCCCACCCCGGGCGAGCGGGAGGTCTGCCTGGAGGCGTTGGGGGCTCGGGTGTCGTTTGGGGCGGGGGCGTTGACTGAGGCGGCTTCGTTGCCCGGCACCACCGTGGTCAACGGCATCGTGGGGGCGGCCGGTCTTCCCGCGTCGGTGGCCGCCCTCGAGGCCGGGAATCGCCTCGCGCTGGCCAACAAGGAGAGCCTGGTGGCCGGCGGCCCTGTGGTCCTGGCAGCCCTGGAGAGCGGCGGCGGCGAGTTGATCCCCGTCGATTCGGAGCATTCGGCGCTCGCCCAGTGCCTGGAGGGAGAGGAGATCGGGGCGGTGCGGCGCCTGATCCTGTCCGCCTCCGGCGGTCCGTTCCGGGGTCGTGATGCCGCCGGCCTGGAGGCGGTCACCGTGGAGCAAGCCCTCGATCACCCCACCTGGTCGATGGGACCCAGGATCACCATCGATTCGGCGACGCTGATGAACAAGGCGTTCGAGGTGATCGAGGCGCACTACCTGTTCGGCATCGACTACGACCGGATCGACGTGGTCGTGCATCCCCAGAGCATCGTGCACAGCCTGATCGAGTTCGTGGACGGCTCGTTGAAGGCGCATCTGGGAGAGCCCGATATGCGGATTCCCATCCAGTATGCGATCACCTACCCGCATCGGGCGCCCGGCAGTGCGGAGGAGTTCTCGCTGGCGGGCCGGAGCCTCACGTTCGAGGACCCCGACCCCGAGGCGTTTCCCTGCCTGCGGCTCGGCTACGAAGCCGGCAGGGCCGGGGGGTCGGCCCCGGCGGTCCTCAACGCCGCCGATGAGATCGCCGTGCAGGCCTTCCTGGAGCGGAGGATCGGGTTCAGTTCGATCGCAGCGATTGTCGAGCAGACGCTGGAGACCGTGGAGCACAGGGATTTGGGAACCGTCGGAGACGTCGTCGAGGTGGATGGGGAGGCCCGGGAAGTGGCCCGGTCCCTCGCCGGAGGTTCGTGTTGACTCGTGGCTCCGTTAGCGTGGCGGCCATGACCTGGAGCATGTCGTGGTAGGCGGGATCATCATCATCGTGGGGATCATCCTCATGATCATGATTCACGAGGGCGGGCACTACCTGGCGGCCAAAGCCCTGGGCATGAAGGTCACCGAGTTCTTCTTCGGCTTCGGCCCCAGGCTGTGGTCCATACAACGGGGCGAGACCGAGTACGGCATCAAGGCATTGCCCCTGGGCGGCTACGTCCGGATCATCGGGATGAACCCGTACGAGGAGATCGCCCCCGAGGACATGGGGCGCACCTACAGGGGGAAGCCGTTCTGGGCCAAGTCGGTGGTGGTGCTGGCGGGCGTTGCGACCCACTTCGTCGTGGCGTTCATCATCCTGTTCTTCGTCTTCACGACGTTTGGGGTGGACACCGGGGAGCCGACGACCGAGGTCGCTGTGGTCTTGGAGACGCTTGCCGGGTCGGACACCGCCAGTCCGGCGGCCGCTGCGGGCATCCAGAACGGGGATGTGATCCTGGAGATCGACGGCGTCGCCACGCCCACCTGGGACGGCCTCGTCGAGGTGATCGCAGCCCGGCCGGAGCAGTCGGTGGTCGTGGCCATCGAGCGCGACGGGAGTGCGATCGAGATACCGGTGACGCTGGCGGCCGTCGATGACGACGAGGGCGGTACCCGGGGCTTCCTCGGTGTGAGTCCCGTCAATGCCACCGAACGGGTCGGCGTTCTGACGGGTATCGCCGATGCCGGGAGCGGGGTGATCGGGGCCGTCGACGCCAGTTGGGATGGCATGTGGCATCTGTTCACCAACCTCGGCAACCTGGTGGTGGCCACCTTCGAGGGGGACCAGCAGACCATCGACGAGAACCGGCCTCTGAGTGTGGTCGGCCTGGGCAGGCTGGGGGCCGATACGCAGCGCGTCGGACTCTCGTACACGCTGCAGTTGCTGGCGCTGATCTTCATCTTCCTGGCGCTGTTCAACGCCATCCCCATCTACCCCCTCGACGGGGGGCACTTCGTCGTTGCGTTGTACGAGAAGATCCGTGGGCGCGAACCGGATGTCCGCAAACTGGCTCCGATCGCCGCAGCGGTAGTGATCTTCCTGGTCCTGCTGGGCCTGTTCGCCGTCTACCTCGACATCGCCCGGCCACTGCGACTGCAGTGATCCCTACGATGAGCGGCGTGATCGAACGCAGGGCGACCAGGCAGATCCATGTCGGAAAGGTGCCGGTAGGTGGCGGCGCACCGGTGACGGTGCAGTCGATGACCACCACCAAGACCGCCGATGTCGATGCGACCCTGGCCCAGGTGTACGCCCTGGCGGGTGCGGGCGCAGACATCGTGCGGATCACTTGCAACGACGTCGCGGCAGCCCAGGGCCTGGCCGAGATCGTGCCCCGTTCCCCGGTGCCGATCATCGCCGACATCCACTTCCAGTACCGCCTGGCGTTGGCCGCCCTCGAAGCGGGCGTCGCCGGACTGCGGCTCAACCCCGGAAACATCCGCAAGCCAGAGCACATCAAGGCGGTGGCTGTGGCCGCTGCGGATCGGGGGGTCCCCATCCGGGTGGGGGTCAACGCCGGTTCTCTCGACAAGGACCTGCTCGACAAGTACGGCAGTCCGGCGCCGGCGGCGCTGGTCGAGTCGGCACTCCACGAGATCCACCTGCTCGAAGAAGTGGATTTCACCGATATCAAGATCTCGGTGAAGCACAGCCACGTCCCTTCGATGGTCGCTTCTTACCGATTGCTGGCCGACGAGATCGACTACCCGCTGCACCTGGGTGTCACCGAGGCGGGGCCGCCCCCGGCCGGGCTCATGAAATCGGTGGCGGGGATCGCCACGTTGCTGCTGGAAGGCATCGGGGACACGATCCGCTTCTCGCTCACGGCCGACCCTGTGGAGGAAGCCGAGGCCGGCCGCCGCCTACTGGAGCAGTTGGGATTGCGGGAACGGACCGGACTCGACCTGATCGCCTGCCCGTCCTGTGGCAGGGCCGAGGTCGATGTGGTCGCCATCGTCGGTGAGGCACAGCAGCGTCTGGAGGCCGAGAACCTCCCCATCCAGGTGGCGGTGATGGGCTGTGTCGTCAACGGACCGGGCGAGGCAAGGGAAGCCGACATCGGGATCGCCGCAGGCAAGGGCAAGGGCCACCTGTTCATAAAGGGCCGGGTGGTGCGGGTGGTGAAGGAAGACGAGATGGTCGATGCGCTGCTCGACGAAGCCCGCAAACTCGTGGATGAGGGTGTGGAGGCTCGCCTTGCTGCAGGCGACGTCGCCGCCGAGCAGATCGCCGCCGACGCCGCAGCCGAATTGATGGCCGACCAGGGTGATGTCAATCGCACGGCCGAGCGGAGAGCCGCCGTGGCCGACGTGGTCGAGGGCGAGTAAGCCCGCGCTATTCTCCGCCGGTCCCCGACGGAGGAACATTCCCATGCGCTGGTCCAGGGCCTACATCCCCACCCTGCGCGACGACCCTGCCGATGCCGGGGCCGTCTCCCACCGGTTGCTCGTCCGCGGCGGGTTCATTCGCCAGTTGATGGCCGGGTCCTACTCGCTGCTGCCGCTGGGCAAGCGGGTCGCCGACAAGGTCACCGGGATAATCCGGTCGGAGATAGAAGCCATCGGAGGCATCGAGTTCGAACTGCCCGTGGTGCATCCCGGCGAGGTGTGGAAGCGCACCGGCCGCTGGGATGCGGTAGGCGACGAGATGGTGCGCTTCAAGGACCGCAGGGGCTCCGATCTCGTGCTGGCGCTGACCCATGAGGAGGTCTTCGCTCTCCTGGCCACGGAACTGGCGTCGTACCGGGACCTGCCGCAACTCTGGTACCACTTCCAGACCAAGTACCGCGACGAACCCCGTCCCAAGGGCGGCCTGCTGCGGGTGCGCGAGTTCGTGATGAAAGATTCGTATTCGTTCGACATCGACACGGATGGTCTCGATGTGCAGTTCGACCGCCACTTCGAGGCGTACACGAACATCTTCCGGCGGCTCGGCATGGATGCGATCCCCGTGCAGGCTTCATCCGGTGTGATGGGCGGCACCGAGTCGGTCGAGTTCATGGTGCGCAGCACCTCCGGCGAGGACGACATCGCCATCTGCTCCGGCTGCGATTACGCCGCCAATACCGAGATGGCTACTTCGGTGCTGCCATCTCAGGACGACGAGCCGTGGGACGGTGCTCCTGAGCGGTTCCCGACACCGGGTATCCGCACCATCGCCGCCCTGGAAGAGGCCCACGATTTTGCATCGGGCGCCCAGCAGGTCAAGACGCTGGTCTATGTGGTGGACGGCGATCTGACACTCCTGTTGTTGCGGGGCGATCACGAGTTGATGGAGCAGAAACTCATCGACGGCACCGGCACCGCCGACATCCGGCCGGGGCACCCCGATGAGATCCGTGAGGCGCTCGGTGCCGACCCCGGCAGCCTGGGGGCGGTCGGGATCACCCACCTGCCGGTTATCGCCGACCCTGCGCTCGAAGGCCGCTTCAACATGGTCACCGGCGCCAACGAGGACGACTGGCATCTGCGCGGCGTGGACGTGGCCCGTGACATCGAGGTCGGCCGCTGGCTCGATCTCCGCAAGGTGGAGGCGGGTGAGGCCTGCATCGACTGCGGCGCGCCCCTCAGTGTGGACAGGGTCATCGAGGTGGGCCACATCTTCAAGCTCGGCACCAAGTACACCGAGGCGCTCGGCGCCAGCGTGCTCGACCCCGGGGGCGACGAACAACTCATAGTCATGGGTTCCTACGGCATCGGGGTGGGCCGGGCGGCCGCCGCCGCAGTCGAAGCCAACCACGATGACGACGGCATCGTATGGCCGGTCGCCCTGGCCCCATACGAAGCGGTGGTGACCGTGGTGAAGGTCGGTGACGAGGCGACGATGCAGGCTGCCGAGGCGATCTACCAGAGCCTGCTCGATGCCGGGGTCGATGTGATCATCGACGATCGCGACGAACGGCCGGGGGTCAAGTTCGCCGACGCCGAGTTGATCGGCTTCCCTTACCGGGTGACGGTCGGCCCGCGTGGCCTCGCCGAGGGTGAGGTCGAGATAATGCGCCGCAGAGGCAAGGAGAAGCAGACGATCGGCCTTGATGGGGCTGCCGGCGTCGTGATCGAAGCCATCGCGGCAGAACGGGGATAGGACCAGGGCTGCTTCGCCGCTGAACGGCCCGCTCACACCTGGTGATCGGCTTCCTTGCCCCGGGTCCCCGCCGAACGACTGCGGCGGCATAGCCGCCTGTGGAAAAGCGCCGTTCCTTCATGGTTTTGGCCCTGGTATGCTCGGACGCAATAGAGTGGACGTGCAAGTGGGCGCCCCGTGCCCGCTTTTTCTATGAGGAGAGCCATGAGCGAGCGGCTCTGGAACGACGTTGAGGCGTTCCTTGCGGCCGAATCGGTCGAACTGGACGACCTGGACCTGAAGGGTGGCGGCAAGGCCCGCATCCTCAAGGTGACGGTCGATGCCGAAGGTGATCTGGGTTTGGGCCGGATCACCGATCTGGCGCGCGGTCTCTCCCATCTGCTCGACGAGAAGGAACTGGTCAATGGGCCGTACACGCTCGAGGTCACCTCACCCGGCCTGGAGCGCAAACTCAAGCGATTCGCTCACTACGAGAAGTCGGTCGGCAGGGAGGTCGTTGTGAACACGAAGATCCCCGTCGCCGGCGAGACCAGCCACCGCGGCATCCTCGAAGCGGTGGCCGGCGAAGGATTGACCATACGTGTGGGGGACGAGACCCAGATGATCCCCATGGGCGACGTGACCGGTGCCCGAACCGTGTTCCGATGGGAAGCAAAGGCCAAGCCGGGCCGCAAGTGAGGTAGGACGATGGAATTTGCATTTATGGATGAGCTTCACGCCCTCGAGCGAGAGAAGGGTGTGCCGGCCGGGACGATCCTCGAAGCGCTGGCAAACGCGCTCGTCTCGGCGTACAAGCGCACCCCGGGGGCTGCGCAGGAAGCCCGTGTCACCATCGACCCCGACACCGGTGAGATCACGGTCTACGGCCAGGAGTTGGATGAGGACGAGAACGTCATCGACGAGTGGGAGGACACTCCCGGGGACTTCGGCCGCATCGCAGCCCAGACCGCCAAACAGGTCATCATTCAGCGTCTCCGTGACGCCAAGCGGGCACAGGTCTACGAGATCTATCAGGGCAGAGAGGGCGATCTGGTCACCGGCATCGTCCAGCAGTCCGATCACCGCTACGTGATCCTCGACCTCGGCAACGCCGAGGCGGTGATGCCGTCGTCGGAGCGGATTCCCTATGAACGACTCGAGCGCGGTGCCCGTGTGAAGGCGCTGATCCTGGAGGTCCGCGGCGACAAGACGGAAGAAGAAGAGGCCGAGGCCGCCGAGGAGGAGGGCCGCCGGCG
Source organism: uncultured bacterium (assembly GCA_965370535.1). GTDB lineage: Bacteria > Actinomycetota > Acidimicrobiia > Spongiisociales > UBA11373 > JAHJML01. The sequence continues at coordinate 743 of CBDUUY010000077.1, read as the reverse complement.
CCGCGGCAGCGGCGGGCCCCAGATCGTTGCCAGCCGCAGCCATCCCGATTTCATCCGCCGCCTCTTCGAGTTGGAGGTGCCGGAGTTGGTCGAGGGTGTGGTCGAGATCAAGGCCATCGCCAGAGACGCCGGTCACCGCACCAAGATCGCAGTGGCCTCCAACGATCCCAACGTGGATCCCGTAGGTGCCTGTGTGGGTGCCAGGGGCGCCAGGGTCCGGCAGGTGGTCAACGAGTTGCGCGGCGAGAAGGTCGATATCGTCGAATGGCGTGACAGCACGGAGCAATTCATCGCCGAGGCGCTGAGTCCTGCCCGGGTTCGCCAGGTGATCCTCGACGACGAGGAGATGCAGGCGATCGTCGTGGTGCCGGACCACCAGTTGTCGCTGGCCATCGGCAAGGAGGGGCAGAACGCCCGCCTCGCCGCCAGGCTGAGTGGCTACCGCATCGATATCCGTTCCGAGACCGAACACGATCACGGGCCTGCCGAAGATGGGGAGGACGCCGAGGACGAGACTCCCGAGGGCGCCGCCCCGGTGGAGGGCGAAGCCGCCGAGGCGGCCGTCCCGGCCGGGGAGCCTTCCGGTGAGGAAGCCGCCGAATCCGAGGAAGCCGCCGAATCCGAGGAAGCCGCCGAATCGGATGAACGAGTTGACACCGCCGAGGCGTCGGAGGCTGGGGAGATTCAAGCTGCCGACGAAGACGCAGAGAACCAAGACGACGAGGAGAAGGCCACGGGCGAGG
>CBDUUY010000076.1:0-9361 GCA_965370535.1 uncultured bacterium | reverse complement strand
ACGGCTCCGGCGCCTTCTACGACGGCAGCCTCGACGACCACCCCGGCACCGGCGACAACGGTCACGACCATTCAACGGCACCACCGCCCCCAGGGAATCACCGATGGCCGGGTCCCCCGACGCACGCCTGGTGGACGTCCGCACCGGTGAACATCCCGGATTCACCAGGGTGGTCTGGGAGATGCACGGCAACAGCGGCACACCGGCGTACCAGGTGGGCTACGCGCCGGGGCCGTTCGTCGACATCGGGGGATCCACGGTTCCGGTGGCCGGGACCGCTTTCCTGCACGTGATCTTCTTCCCTGCCATGCGGCATGACATCACCGACCCCGCCGACATCATCCAGACCTACCTGGGGCCCGAGGTCATCGACGTCGGCGTCGGCTCGGTCCGGCAGGTGGTGTTCATCGAGGACTTCGAAGCCACCATGGAGTGGGCGATCGGGTTGACGGGACAAAAGGCGTTCGAGGTCTTCACGCTGGAGAACCCGACCCGCCTGGTCATCGATATAGAGGATTGACTCCGGCCCGACGCGCCGACCCCTTCCCGGCGTAACGTTGGGGGAGACGCAGCAAGGGGTTCATGATGACCGACGACGGCGGCAGAGACAGGGAAGCGATCATCCTGGCCATCCTGATCGGCGTGTTCACAGCGCTGCTGATCCTGCTGGCGGCCGTGCTCCTCACCAGGGACGGCGGCAGTGACACTGCGGCCGCCACGACAACCGCAGCGCCGGCCTCCACCACGACGCCTCCGAGCACGACGTTGCCACCGACCACGACAACGGCGCCTCCACCCGACACCACGTCGTCTACGACAACGACCACCGCCACCACCACTACGACGACCACTACTACTACGACGACGACCACGACGACCACCGTGCCGTTCAGTGGAGACACCGACTGGAAGGGTTGCACCGCATCGGGGCCGCCCGCCGACACGGTCTCCGACGTGCGATTTGCCCAACGTGACGGATTCACCAGGGTGGTGTTCGACTTCACCGGCGGAATCCCGGGGTGCGCGATCGGCTACTCCGATCCTCACACCCTGGCGGTGATCCTCTATCCGATCGACCTGGCCAACCCGTTTGCCGCAGGCATCTTCGACGGATCCGGCCATCTGCAGATCGACACGATCAGCGTCAACTGGGTCGATTCCGGCGGAATGGGCGGAGGCAGCGGCGAGTGGGCGTTCTCCATAGATCTGGACGGCACGAGGGATTTCCACGTGTTCACCCTGGAGGGCCCCTCCCGGGTGGCCATCGACATCGAGGATTGACCATCCGGCCCCATCACTATCTTGCGCTACAAGGCAGTCGGTGCTATCATGTGCCACAAGATAGTGAGAGGCCGCGTGGAACGCAGCAGCCAGCTTCTCAGAGGCGTACTCGACATGTGCCTCCTGGCGGTGATCGCCGAGGAGCCGAGTTACGGCTACGAGATGGCCCGCAAACTGGAGGACCGGGGTCTGTCCCTGGTCGGGGAAGGCAGCATCTACCCGCTGCTGGCCCGCCTCCAGAAGACGGGCCTGGTCGAGACGTTCCTGCAGGGTTCCACAGGCGGCCCTCCCAGGAAGTACTACCGGATCGCCGGGCCGGGAGAAGATCGGCTCGGCGAATGGGCAGCAGAATGGAAGGCACTGTCGCATGGCGTCGACCGAGTTCTTGGAGGTTCCGGTGACTGATCGGGCTTCGATCTCCACCACAGCCGCCGATTGCGAGCGCTACTGGCGGGCGGCCGGCATCGGCCGGCGCACCGCCGGCGACATGCGTCGGGAGTTGGAGGGCCACCTGGCCCAAGCGCTGGGCGACGGACGCACGATCACAGACGTGGTCGGCGAGGACCCGTCCGAGTTCGCCGCCGCCTGGGCGGCCGAACAACTCCGCCGGGGCGCCGACGACCTGCCCTCCTGGAGCGATGTCATGCGGCGGAAGCGCCGGTTTGGCGCGACCGATTGGTTTGCGATCACAGCCATTGCAGCGGCCATTGCCGCTGCGTTCATCTGGGGAAGAGGAGGCGAAAGCACCATGGACAACGAGATCTGGCGATGGATCTGGATCGGGGCCGCAGCCCTGTTCGCAATCGGCGAGATATTCACTGCGGGGTTTTTCATGCTGCCATTCGCCTTCGGGGCGTTGGCGGCACTCCCCCTGGCCTGGACGGGGGTCAACGAGGTCATCCAGTTGGTCGTGTTCCTGGGAGTATCGATCATCTCGCTGCTGATCATCCAACGTATGGTCAAGAGGTCGGACGAGCACCAACCGGCGGTCGGCGCCAACCGATTCAGCGGCAGCACCGGAACGGTCGTCGAGGCGATCGACCGGGCCAGTGGCACGGGCCGGGTCCGGGTGGAGACCGAAAACTGGAGGGCCACCACCGACGGAGACCCAATCCCCGCGGGCACCGAGGTGCAGATCCTGGAGATCCGCGGCACCCGCATGGTCGTCGAGCCGAATTGACAACCGAGTACACCTAGACCCGGGATTTCAGTACCAAGGAGGGAATACCAAGCATGGATCCAATTGCGATTCTCGTCATCGTCATCGTGGCCGTCGTATTCATCACGTTTGCGGCAGGCCTCAAGATCGTCAGCCAGTGGGAGAAGGGCCTCGTAGAGCGCTTCGGCAAGTACGAACGTACGGTCGAACCGGGCCTGCGGTTGATCGTGCCGTTCATCGAACGCATCAAGCGGGTGGACATGCGCGAGCAGGTCGTGGACGTGCCGCCCCAGGAGGTCATCACCAAGGACAACGTGGTGGTGACCGTCGATGCGGTCGTGTACTACCAGGCCACCGACCCTGTGAAACTGAAGTACAACGTCGCCAACTTCATGCTGGCCGCCACCAAACTGGCCCAGACCAACCTTCGTAACATCATCGGCGACCTGCAGTTGGATGAGGCGCTCACCTCCCGTGACGTCATCAACGAGGGGTTGCGCGCCATCCTCGACCAAGCCACCGATGTGTGGGGCACCAGGGTGGTCCGGGTCGAGATCCAGCGGATCGACCCGCCGCCGGATGTCACCGAGGCCATGCATCGCCAGATGAAGGCCGAGCGGATCCGGCGTGCCGTGGTCACCGAGGCCGAGGGGGACAAACGCTCTGCGATCCTCCGCGCCGAGGGCACCAAGCAGTCCCGGATCCTCGAGGCCGAGGGCCAGGCCCAGGCGATCAAGGAAGTCGCCACGGCCGAGAAGTTCCAACTGCTGACCGTGGCCGAAGGTGAGGGACAGGCGATCGAGCGAGTGTTCGGTGCCATCCACTCGGGCGATCCCACCCCCGACCTGATCGCCATCCGCTACCTGGAAGCCCTCCAGGGCATTGCAGACGGCAAGGCGACCAAGCTGTTCCTCCCCATGGAGTTCAGCGGCATCCTCGGCGCCTTGGGCGCCATCAAGGGGGTCTTCGAAGACGACAACGAGTAGGCCGCGGCCCGTTCGTTCCAGAGATTCGGCCCGGGCATCCCGCCCGGGCCGGATCGCGTCTCGGGTCCTCCGCCTCTGGCCGCTGTAGAGGCCGGCACGACGAACCGCCAGCGCCCTGGCCGGGAACGTTGGCGATGTTGAGGGCGAGGCAGCGGCGTCACCGGCAAGGACTTCGGACGAAGCCGCACTTCACCGGGCGTCGAGGACGAGGACACAGCCAGAGGCGTCACGGGACGTCCTGAACGCGGCAAACGTTTCTGATCGGAGAACTAGCCTCCGATGAAGGCGGCGAACCCTCCGCCGGTGTGCCAGAAGACCACGTGGTCGCCGGGGCCGTAGCGCCCGGCATCGATCTCCCGCTCGAGGCCCGCCAGTGCCTTGCCGGTGTAGGTGGGGTCCAGCAGCATGCCGGTCAACCGGGTGGCCTCGGCCTGGATGGCCAACTCCTCGGGAGTGGCCTTGCCGTACCCGAGGCCGACGTGATCGTCTATCAGCAACGGTCCGGCGGTGGGCGCCGGATCGCCGGAGACCGCCGCTGCCTCCGCCCAGATCACCTCGATGCGGGCCTGCACCGCTTCGGCGTCCTCGCCTATGCAGCACCCCACGATCGGCAGATCCATCCCCAATCGGTCCGCTCCCCAAGCCATGCCTGCGGTGGTTCCTCCCGACGATGCAGCGTGCCAGACCGCAGCCATCGGCGGCAGTCCCTCGAGTTGCACTGCCAACTCCTCCATCGCGGCGGCGAACCCCCACATGCCGAGAGCATCGGAGGCGCCCTCGGCGATCACCCACGGCACCCCTCCCGCAGACCGGACCTCGTCGGCGACGGTCCCCATCAGCTCATCCCGGCGGTCGTACTGCCCGGGAGTGACGTACCGGATCCGGGCACCGGCGAGTTCCATCAGGAGATGGTTGCCTTCCGAACGTGCAGGAGGCTCCCCATCCGGGGTCCGCAGCAGCAAGATCGTCCGCAGTCCCAGAGGGGCGGCGGCGAACGCCGTAGCCCGGCAATGATTCGATTGGGCCGCACCGCAGGTGATCAGCGTGCCGGCTCCGGCAGCCAGTGCCGCCGCCAGATGGAATTCCAGCTTGCGGATCTTGTTCCCGGACACCTCGAATCCGGTCAGATCGTCCCGCTTCACCCAGACGGTGGGACCGCCCCAGACATCACTGAGACGATCCATACGCTGCAGCGGCGTCGGGAGCCTGGCCAGAGAGAGCCGGTCGGGGAGATTCACTCCCCGTCGCCGCCCTCCAGGGCTCCGGCGGTCTCATCGGCCGAGACCTCACCACCGTCGTCCCGGTCGCGCAGCCACCAGAACAGAATGGCGCCGGCGATCCCCACCCCGAGCGCCACCCAGGCGTTGCGGCTCAGGCCCCAGAACCGGAAGGTGGTGTCGGTGCGGATCAACTCGGTGAGGAAACGGATCACGCCGTACAACACCATGTAGATCGTGAACAGACGACCCCGGCGCATCCCGACGCGTCGCTCGATCCACAGTAGGAACAGCACGATCCCGATGTTCCACATCGATTCGTAGAGGAACGTCGGGTGGAAGGTTGCAGCCTCCAGGTAATCGTCGGGACGATGCACGGCATCGATCTCCAGGCCCCACGGCAGGCTCGTCGGAGTGCCGAACAACTCCTGGTTGAAGTAGTTGCCCCAGCGGCCGATCGCCTGGGCGGCCGGAAGGCCGACGGCGATGGCATCCAGGAAGGTCGGGAAGTCTCCACTGCTGCGCCGCATCACCCAGATCACAGCCAGGGTGCCAAAAGTGATGCCACCGAACAGGGCGAGCCCACCTTCCCACAGGCGGAAGACTCCCAGCCAGTCCCCCTCGAACCGTGCGGCGTGGGTGCTGACATAAGCCAATCGTGCGCCCATGAACCCGATCACCACCGCCCAGAAGGCGGCCCTCTCGGCGGTCTGGCGTTCACCGCCGAACTTCTCGTACCTGGTCACCGTGATCAGGTAGGCGGTGGCCACCGCCAGACCCATCAGGATCCCGTACACGTGGATCGTCAGCGGGCCTATCTCGAACTCGTTGAAAGACGGGGATGGGATCGAGCCCAGGACCGCCGGGATGGAGGAGATCAGGTCACTCACCATTGAACTCGTTGAAGGCCCCCCAGGCCTTCGGCGCGTAGACCGTGCCCGGCCCGCCCATCATGAGCAGGGCGACACCAAGAGCCTCGGCCATCTTCTCCGATTCGGCGCCGGCCCGGACCGCACTCTTGGCGTGATAGGCAATACACCCGTCACACTGCTGGGCGACGGCAACGACCGTGGCGATGATCTCCTTCTCCGCCCTCGATAGGGCGCCGTCGCTCATCGCCCCTCGGTGCATCTGGCCGAACCCGGCCCATGCCTCGGGGATCGCATCCCGAAGGTCCTTGGTCGGAGCGGAAAGGTCGCTGATGACCTCGTGCCAATGTGCCATGTAGATACCTCCTGAGCGCCGGATGATACGGTCGAAGGAGGACGAAGCCGGAAGGAAACACCGTGGACAACAAAGAACGGGCCGAACAGGCCTTCACCGCCGTCGAAGACGAACTCCGCGAGATCAGCCGCTGGCTGTATGACAACCCCGAGATCGCCTTCCAGGAGTACGAGTCGTCGGCCCGCCTCGCCTCGTATCTGGGCGAGAAGGGCTTCGATGTGGAGTACCCCGCCTACGGCCTCGATACCTCGTTCGCAGCCAGGGCGGGCAAGGCGGGACCGGAAGTGATCATCTGTGCCGAGTACGACGCCCTCCCCGGCGTCGGGCACGCCTGCGGCCACAACATCATCGCAACGGCGGCCCTCGGGGCCGGGATCGCCCTGGCCGGACTGGCAGACGACCTGGGCATCAGGGTGACCGTGCTCGGCACACCAGCCGAGGAGAAGTACTCGGGCAAGGTCGACCTCATCGAGGCAGGGGCATTCAAGGGTGGCGCCGTGGCGATGATGGTGCACCCCACCGACGCAGACACCGTGGACCCGCCGATCCTCGCCGTCCACCACGTGATCGTGGACTTTCACGGCAAGGACTCCCACGCTGCCGCCGCGCCGTGGGAGGGCATCAACGCCCTCGACGCCTTCGTACAGGCCTACGTCAACACCGCCACCCTGCGCCAGCACATGCACCCCACCGACAAGATCCACTGCATCATCACCCACGGAGGAGACGCACCCAACATCATCCCGTCGCACACCCGTTCGGAGTGGTATGTGAGGGCGGCCACCGACACCCGCCTCGAGGAACTGATGGGCAAGGTGCAGGCCTGCTTCGATGCCGCAGCCACGGCCACCGGGTGCACCGTGGAGGTCACTCGCAGCGGCCACCCGATGATCGACCTGATCAGCGACCCGGTGATGGTGGAGGCCTTCATGTCCAACAGCGCTGCTCTCGGGAGGCCCATGGGGCGGGGATCCGAACGACAGCCGGGTTCCTCCGGGTCCACAGACATGGGCAACGTCAGCCACGAGTTGCCGTCGATCCACCCGATGCTCGACATCAAACCCTGCGGTGCCGTCATCCACCAGCCGGAGTTCGCCGCCCACACAATCACACCGGACGGCGACCTGGCCATCCACGACGGGGCACTGGCGATGGCATGGACGGTCATCGACCTCGCCGAGGGCGACCGCTGGGACGAGCTGGGCAAGTGACCCCCACGCCCCGACCCGATACGCTGGCGATGTTCGACGGAGTGGAGGACCGCCCATGAGTGCCGACGACCGCAACGACCTTCCCCCATTGGCGGCAGGCGCACGCCGCAAAGGCCACGATCCGGGATCCGACGCCTTCGACAGCGGCTCCGGATCGACCAGGCGGGACAAGGCCCCGGAGAAGAAGCCGGAGCCCTCCGGACCCGTCAAGGCGGAACCCGCCACCGACCGCCTCCACGAGTTCGTCGGCACCGGGATGTTCTGGGGCCTGGTGGTGGGGGTGGCGCTGGCGATCATCGTCATCGTGTTCGCCGCCCAGAACACCCAGGAAGTCGATGTCAATGTGATCGTGTGGAGTTGGACCTCACGACTGTTCGTCGTCATTCTGGTCTCGTTGATTCTCGGGATCGTGCTCGACGAGATCGTCGGCATCGTCTACCGATCACGGCGGAGGCGACGGCTGGCCGAGAAGGCTGAGTTGAAGCGGCTGCGAGGGAAACGCTGAACCGCGACCCTGCCGCCGACCCGCCGCCCGATCCTCCGTTCCACTGGCCGTGGATTCTGGCGTTGTCCGGTGGCGTAGCGGTCGCATTCGGGTCGATGTTCTACGCGGTATCGGTGATGCTCACCGACACCGCCGCCGGTGCCGAGTTCTCGACGACCGTGCTCTCCCTCGCCTACGGCGGATTTGTGATGGTGGGTGGCGGTCTCGCCTTCCTGATCGGCCGCCGTGCCGACCGCCACGGGATACGCACCCTCACCGTTGCCGGGTTCGGCCTGGGGGCGGCCGGGCTGATCGTGTTCGGAAGGGCGACCGAACCGTGGCAGGTGGTGGCCGCCTCCTGGCTGTTGATGGGCCCCGCCGGTGGGCTCACCTTCTACGAACCGGCGTTCATAGCGGTGGACCAGTGGTTCGGCCGAGCCCACCGGGCCAGGGCGCTGGCCGTGCTCACCCTGATCGGGGGGTTGGCAGGCCCGCTGTTCCTGCCGGGCACCGAACGCCTCATCGATGCTCTGGGATGGCGCGACACGACACTGGTGCTCGCCGGGATCATGGCGGCGACGGGTCTGGCCGAAGCCGTGATCCTGCCACTCGGGATTCCTCACCAGGATCGCACGGCCCCCACGCAGGCGGCACGCCGTCCGCTGCTGATCGACAGGCGCTTCGTGCTCTTCACGGCGGCGATGGCCCTGTCATTCGGGGCATTCCAGTCGGTCTTCTTCCACCGCATCGCCGCCTTTGAGGAAGCGGGCTTCGCCGTGGTCACGGTGACGGTGTGGGCTGCCGCCTCGAGCCTGCTCAGCCTGCCCGGTCGATATGCCGGCCCCTACCTGGCCGAGCGATTTGGCGGCATCCCCCTGTACGCAGCGGCCACCGTGCTCGCGGCAGGTGCCGTCGTCGTGATGGCAGGCTCAGGCGCCTGGCGCATGCCGGTGCACTTCATCGGGTTCGGCCTCATCTTCGGAGCCACGCTCCCCATGCGAGCGGTGGTCATGGCCCACTGGTACTCGGGGCCCGGTTACGGCCGGGTGATGGGGACGCAGTGGAGCATCGCCGCCATCGGTGGCGCAGCCATGCCGGTGCTGGTTGGTCTGCTGCGCGACAGCGCCGGCGGATACGGCCCGGCTCTGATCGCGGTGGCAGGGTTGTTCGTGCTGGCGGCCGTGGCCGCCGTGCTCAGCGGGCGCTCGTCACCACCTGGGTAGTGGCGTGCCCGTCGAATGGTGACCCGGCCCGGCAGCCGAACCGATGTCTGCAGGGCGGCGCTCCCCCGAGAGCAGGCCCGGTCGTCAAGACCCCGACGGACGACCAACTCCCAGACCAGAGACGTCTGCCGCGCTGACGACGTCCGGTGACGCCTCTGCCTCTCTCTCGAGATCGCCAACGACACAGGCCGGGGCACCAGAATGACACTCGTGGTCCCCCGGACGCATCAGCGCCGCCTTGAGTAGCGGCGGTGATACCACGGTTCCCGGGGCCTAGAGGATCTGACTCAGGAACAGCTTGGTGCGGGGATGCTCGGGCCGCTCGAAGAAGTGCTCGGGGGTGCCGACCTCGACGATCTCGGCTTCGTCCATGAACACGACCCGGTCGGCAACCTCCTTGGCAAACCCCATCTCGTGGGTCACCACGATCATCGTCATTCCGGAACGGGCCAGTTCCTTCATGACGTCGAGTACCTCGGCGATCATCTCCGGATCGAGAGCTGAGGTCGGCTCGTCGAAGAGCATCACTTTGGGCCGCATTGCCAGCGCCCGGGCGATGGCCACCCGCTGCTGCTG
>CBDUUY010000075.1:0-9569 GCA_965370535.1 uncultured bacterium | reverse complement strand
CGTGTCGATCGGCTTCTTCTTGGCCTGCATGATCCCCTTGAAAGTGGGATAGCGGGGCTCTACGGCGCCCGATGTCACCGCCACCAGGGCCGGGAGCGGGCACTCCACGAGGTCGTAGCCCACCGACGAGATGCGCTCCACCCGGAGGCTGCCGTCGGAGAACTCCACCTTGCGTGCGAATGTCAGCGCCGGGAGCCCGAGCAGTTCGGCGAGTTGCTGCGGCACGACGCCGCTGGACCCGTCTGTGGACTCGGTGCCGGTGATGACCAGATCGGCCTCTTCGGCCTCGATGGCTGCGGCGAGCACCTTGGCGGTGACCAGGGCGCCGGAGCCGCGGAGGCCCTCGTCGTCCACCACCACTGCCTTGTCGGCGCCCATGGCCAATGCCTGGCGAATGCCCTGCAGGTTCCCAGCGGGCCCCATCGACACCAGGGTTACGGTTCCCTCGGTCGCCTCGGCGATCTGCAGGGCCAATTCGACACCGTATCGGTCGGTGTCGTCGAGCACCTGGTCGTTGGGGCGGACCACATAGTGGTCATCGGGGTCCAGGGTGTAGGGCGTCGCCGGGTCCGGAATCTGCTTTGCGCAGACCGCGATCTTCATGACCCTCCTATCAATCTCTGTGACCCGCTCATCCTACGCGGGCGCAGGAGGTCGGAAGCCGCTAGAAGAGGGTTCTCAGCAGGCCGTCTACGACTGCGGTGAACCGGCCCCGCGCCTCGTCTGCGGCCTCCTGGACCTCCTCATGACTGAGAGGCACCGGGGAGATGCCGGCGGCCAGGTTGGTGACCAGCGAGATACCCAACACCTTTGCTCCCATGTGGCGGGCTGCGATGGCCTCGGGCACGGTCGACATGCCGACCAGGTCGGCCCCGAGACTCCTGGCCATCTGCACTTCGGCGGGGGTCTCGAACGAAGGGCCCAGGAACCAGGCGTAGATCCCCTCTTTGAGTTCGACGCCGGCCCCGGACGCCACCGTTCGGGCCGCTTCCCGCAACTCGGAGGCGTAGACCTCGGACATGTCGGGGAACCGAGGTCCGAGTCGATCGTCGTTGGTGCCCGCCAGGGGGTTGCGGCCTGTCAGGTTGAGGTGATCGGTCAGCAGCACCAGGTCGCCCGACTGCAAGCCGTCGCCGGCGCCTCCCGCCGCGTTGGTGAGGATGATCGTCGAGCATCCGGCAGCGATGGCCGTGCGGACCCCGAAGACCACCTTGTCCATCTCCCAGCCCTCATAGGCGTGGACCCGGCCCGAGAAGCACAGGACCGGCGCCTCCCCCGGCTGCGCCGAGAAGAGACTGCCACCGTGGCCCTCGACCCCGGGGACCGGGAACCCGGGGATGTCGGCGTAGGGGATCTCAATCGCTCCCGGGAGGGTGGCGGCATACCCGGCGAGACCGGACCCGAGCACGATGGCGACCCGGTGCTCGGGCCTCCCCGTCCTCCCGGCCACCACCGCTGCGGCGTCCCGGATCTCGTCGTAGGTCATCGGACCTCCCCATAGATCAGCGGGGGAGGAGTGATGGCCTCGTCCCCGATCTCGAATGCTCTCTCGACCAGCCGCAGTGCCTCGTCGCGGCGGCGCTCGCCGGCCCAGGCGAGGATCGCCAGCGGCTGGCCCTCCTCGATGGGATCACCCAGCGACACCGGCACGGTGATCCCGACGCCCGGGTCTATGCGATCTTCCTTCTTCTCGCGGCCCGCCCCGAGTCGCAAGGCGGCGACCCCGAGATCCAGGGCGTCACACCCGGTCAAGAACCCGCTGCGGGGTGCGGCATGCACGGTCTCGTTGGCTGCCCCGGCGAGGAGGGTCGTGTCCTCCAACACCGAGGGATCACCGCCCTGGGCGACGACGACCTCGATCAGTTTCTCGAAGGCGGCCCCGCTGCTCACCGTCTGCTCGAGCCGCGAGCGCGCATCGTCCCGATCGTCGGTGATGCCGCCCATCAGCAGCATGTCCTCTCCCAGGCGGTAGGTGATCTCGGTCAGGTCGTCCGGCCCCTCACCACGAAGCACCTCGACCGATTCGGCGATCTCACTGGCGTTGCCGATCTCCCTGCCGAGCGGCTGCGTCATGTCCGTCAGCACTGCGGTGACGGCGGTCCCACGGCCGTTGCCGATGCGAACCATGGTCTCTGCCAGGACCCTGGCGTCGTCGATGTTCTTCATGAAGGCGCCGCTGCCCACTTTGACGTCGAGCACCAGTGCGTCGAGGCCCTCTGCGAGTTTTTTCGACATGATCGACGACGAGATCAGTGGGATCGACGGCACCGTCCCTGTGGCGTCGCGCAGCGCATAGAGGCGCCGGTCGGCAGGCACCAGGGTCTCGGACTGCCCGGCCAGGACCAATCCGGTCTTGCGGAGGATCGCCTTGAACTCGGCAGGGTCCAGAGCCGTCCTGAAACCGGGGATCGACTCCAACTTGTCGAGTGTGCCACCTGTGTGCCCCAGACCCCTGCCGCTCATCATCGGGATGGCCACACCACAGGCTGTGACCATGGGGGCGAGGGGGATGCTGACCTTGTCGCCGACGCCGCCGGTGCTGTGCTTGTCGACCTTGGGAGCGTCGACATCGGAGAAATCCAGGACGTCGCCCGAGTGGAGCATGGCATCGGTCCAGGCGCTCAACTCCCCGGGGTCTAGGCCCTCTTTGAACACGGCCATGAGCAGGGATGACATCTGATAATCCGGAATCCTGTCGGCTGTGTACTCGGCGATCGCCCAGGCGATCTCGTCGGCACCGAGGGTGCCGCCGTCCCGTTTCCGTTCGATGAGTTCTACGAAGTTCACGACGACCCTCCCTTGCGCGCCGACATCCCGGAGACCTTCCCCGACGGGGAGATCTCGACACCTTCCTTGGCGAGCAGGCGGGCCTGCTCGATGCTGCCGTTGGGGCTGAGCCTGCCGCCGGCGGCGACGACCCGCCACCACGGGAGGGGGAGGCTGGTGCGCCTCAGGAGGCTGCCGACCGCTCGCGCCGCACCGGGGTGCCCTGCTTCAGCGGCGACCTCTCCGTAGGTCATCACATCACCGGGGGCGAGTGCCTCCAGCACGGCGATGACGTCTGCTTCGAAATCCCGGCCGGCCGTCATAGTGTCCCGAAGAGGCGGTCGCCCATGTCTCCGAGCCCCGGCTGGATGTAGGAGTTGTCGTTGAGACCCCTGTCGAGTGCCGCGGCCACCACCCGGACTTCGGGGTGCTCGTCGAACATCCGCTGTACTCCCACGGGGGCGGCGACCACACAGAGCGCCGTGATCGCCGTGGCTCCGTTGGCCTTGGCCTTGCCGGTGGCCCAGGCGAGCGATCCGCCGGTTGCCAGCATCGGTTCGAGGATCAACACGTGGGCAGAGCTGAGATCGGCGCTCTTGAAGTAGTACTCGACCGGTTGGATCGTCTCCTCGTCGCGTTGTACACCGGCGAAACCCACTTTGACGTGAGGGATCAAGTCGATCACCGCATCCAGCAGGCCGAGGCCTGCCCTGAGAACGGCGATGGCGGCCATCTCCGGCATGCGGTAGCCGGTGGTGGCCTCCAGGGGGGTGGTCACCTCGTGCTCGAGGAGAGGAACGCTCTTGGTGGCCTCCATCACCAGGGTGTATGTGAGGCGCCGGGCGGCCGAGCGGAATTCCTCGGGATGGGTCTCGCGGTCCCTCAGGACCGTCAGATAGTGAGAAGTGAGCGGATGGTCGATAACGGTGAGATTCATGCCGCCTCCTTGGGCCGTTGGAGAGGGTACCGGAGAGGGGCTTCCCCCCCGCCGATCCTCAGCGCCGCCGCTACCCTCGTACCGGTGTTCGATGCACTCACCGGCCGCCTGACCGGCGTCTTCGATCGCTTGCGAGGCAAGGGCCGACTGGGCGAGCAGGACGTCGATGCTGCGCTGCGCGAAGTGCGGCTTGCCCTGCTGGAGGCCGACGTCAACGTCGGGGTGGCCAAGGAGATGCTCGCCAGGGTGAGGGAGCGGGCCATGGGCTCCGAGGTGGTCAAGAGCCTCAGCCCCGGCCAGCAGGTGGCCAAGATCGTCCACGAGGAACTGATTGCCACACTTGGGTCGAAGGCCGTTCCTCTGGTTTCGGCGTCGAAGCCGCCGTTGACCATCCTGCTGGTCGGTCTGCAGGGTTCCGGCAAGACGACCACAGCCGCCAAACTGGCCCGCCGCCTGACATCGTCGGGGAGACATCCCCTGCTGGTGGCCGCCGACCTGCAACGGCCCGCCGCCATCGATCAACTGGAGACACTGGGCCTCTCGATAGGTGTGCCGGTGCATGCCGAGCGGGGATCCACCGCCCCCAAGGTGGTCAAGGCGGCCATGAAGCGGGCGGTTGCCGACGGGTTCGACACGGTTGTCATCGACACCGCCGGTCGGTTGCAGATCGACAAGGAGTTGATGCAGGAACTTGCGGCGGTTCGCAAGGCGGCCGGTCCCGATGAGGTGTTGCTGGTGCTGGATGCGATGACCGGCCAGGATGCCGTCAATGTGGCAGGCGGGTTCCTGGATCAGACCGATATCACCGGTCTGATCTTCTCCAAGTTGGACGGTGACGCCCGGGGGGGTGCCGCCATCTCGGCCCGGGCGGTGACCGGGGCTCCGATCAAGTTTGCGGGTGTCGGTGAGGGCATCGACGACCTCGAGGTGTTCCACCCCGATCGTATGGCGTCGCGGATCCTGGGCATGGGTGATGTCCTGACATTGATAGAGAAGGCGGAGGTGGCCTTCGATGAGCAGGCCGCCAAAGAGGCCGCCGACAAGATGATGACGGCCTCTTTCACCCTGGAGGACTTCCTGGACCAGTTCCAGCAGGTGCGCCGGATGGGGCCTCTGGGTGATTTGCTTGGTATGCTCCCCGGCGCCGCATCGGCCTTGGGTGATGTCACCGTCTCCGAGACCGACCTGGCTCGGGTCGAGGCGATCATCCGCTCGATGACCCCGTCCGAGCGGCAGAATCCCAGGATGATCGACGGCAGCCGAAAACGCCGGATCGCGGCCGGGTCGGGGACGACCCCCCAGGACGTGAACGGCTTGCTCAGGCAGTTCGGCGAGACGCAGAAAATGATGAAAGCCTTTGCCGGAGGCCGATCCCCATTCCCGGGGATGCAGATCCCCGGCATGACACGACGGAAGAAGAGGTGAGGCCATGGCGGTCAAGATCCGCCTGACACGGAAGGGCAAGAAGAAACAGCCCTCCTACAGGGTCGTGGTCGCCGACTCGCGGGCTCCGCGAGACGGTCGCTACATCGAGCAGATCGGTCGTTACGACCCCAGGCAGGAGCCTTCGGTGGTCATCATCGACAACGATCGGGCCGACTACTGGTTGTCGGTGGGCGCCCAGCCTTCTGATGCCGTCCGCAAGCTGCTGGAGATCAGCGGTGCGCTGGCCGCCCGGACCAAGCGCGATCCCAAGGTGCACATCGTCGGCGAGGAGGCCCAGTTGCAGTCCGCCGCCGAGGAGGTCGAGGCCGCTGTCGCCGTTGAGGCCGCCGCCGAGGAGGTCGAGGCCGCTGTCGCCGTTGAGGCCGCCGCCGAGGTGGCCGCCGAGGAAGAGAGCCTGATCGAGGAGATCGCCGAGGAGGCCGCAGAGGCAGCTGAGGAGATCGCCGAGAAGGTGGAGGAGATCACTGAAGAGGCGGAGGAGATCACCGAGGACGCCGCCGAGGCAGCCGAGGAGATCGCCGACAAGGCCGGGGATATCGTTGAGGAGGCCGTCGAGAAGGCCGCCGGCGAGCAGGAGGAGTCATGAGAGGCGAGATCGTCCAGAACGTCGTCGAGTACCTGACCGGCGAAATCGTCGAAGACCGCGATTCGGTGCACGTGGACATCGTCGAGGAAGGCCCCGACGATGTCGTCGCCGAGGTGCGGACCGCCAAGTCGGACATGGGCAGGGTCATCGGGCGCCGCGGCAGGGTCGCCAAGGCGATCCGCATCGTGGCCCAGGCCGCAGCCGATGAAGAGGGCCTTAACACCGGGGTCGAGTTCGTCGACTGACCGGATCTCCGTCGGGCGCATCGGCCGTCCATACGGCCTGCTCGGAGAGGTGACCCTGGTCTCCGATGATGAAGGCTGGTTCACCCCCGGTGCAGTGCTGTGGTCCGGTGACTCCGCTCTGACCGTCGCCTCGGCCCGTCCCTATCGAGATCGGGGCATGGTGGTCGCCTTCGAGGGGATCACCGACCGTGCCGCAGCCGAGACGCTGCGGGGTGTCGTGCTCATCGGCGAACTCGCCGACCGCCCCGATCTGGATGACGGGGAATATTGGCCGGAGGATCTGATCGGCCTCGAGGTGGTGGATACCTCCGGGGCGATGCTCGGGTCGGTGGCCGCCATTGCCTATGGGCCTCAGGACCGCCTGGTGGTCCTGACCCCTTCGGGCCGCAGCGTCGAGGTCCCGTTCGTCGAAGGCCTGGTCGGTGACCCCGAGCACGGCCGCATCACCATCGATCCGCCTGGGGGCATGTTCGACGGGGACGACGGCGAGAAGACCGGCCCATACGACGGCGGCCCGGCAACGCGATGAGGCCCCCGCCGTAGCGGGAGCCTCATGAGGATTGGTGGAGACCTGGGTCAGGCGTCGAGCATGGCGCCCATGCGCTCGATCAGGTCTACGACCCGGTGCGAGTAGCCCCATTCGTTGTCGTACCAGGACAGCACCTTCACCTTGTTGCCGCCGAGCACGATCGTCGACGGGGCGTCGAAGATGCTCGAGTGCGGGTTGCCGATGATGTCGGTCGATACGAGAGCATCCTCGCTGTATTGCACGATGCCGGCCATCGGGCCGTTTGCGGCCCTCTCGACGGCTGCATTGACCTGCTCCACCGTGACATCCGTCTCCAACTCCACGACCAGATCGACGGTGGACCCGTCGGGAACCGGCACTCGCATGGCGATGCCGTCCAGTTTGCCGTCGAGGGCGGGGAGCACCTTGCCCACTGCCTTGGCGGCGCCGGTGGTGGTGGGGATGATGTTCTCGGTGGCTGCCCTGCTGCGCCGGAAGTCCTTGTGGGGGACATCGGCGAGTCGCTGGTCGTTCGTGTAGGCGTGCACCGTGGTCATGAGGCCCCGTTTGATGCCGAACTCGTCGTCGAGGATCTTGACGATCGGCGCCAGGCAGTTTGTCGTGCACGAGGCGTTGGAGACGATCTCGTCTTCGGCGCCAAGATCCTCATCGTTGACACCCAGCACCACGGTGGCGTCCAGTTCGTCCTTGGCGGGGACGGTGAGGATCACACGCTTGGCGCCGGCCTCGATGTGCTGTGACACGGCGTCCCTGGTGCGGAACACGCCGGTGGCCTCGATGACGACATCGACTCCGAGCTCCTCCCACGGGAGTTCGGTCGGATCCATGATGGTGAGCAGCCGGGCCCGATGGCCGCCTGCCTCCAGATAGCCGTCGTCCAGCGTTACCTCGCCTGGGAATTCGCCCATGACGGTGTCGTGCTTGAGCAGGTATGTGGCCATCTCGTCGTCGGCCAGGTCGTTGATCGCGACGATCTCCATGCCCGCACCGGGTCGCTGGCTGATCACCCGGAAGACCGACCTGCCGATCCTCCCGAACCCGTTGATGGCTACCCGGGTCATGAGGTCACCTCCTGCTTCTTGAAGCCCGCGAGCTTCTCCATCAACTCGACGGCGCGAGCCGCGTAGCCCCATCCGTTGTCGAACCAGATGACGGCCTTGATCATCGTCTCGTCCATGACGACCGTGGCCAGTCCATCGAAGACCGCCGAATGGGTGTTGCCGATGACGTCACTGGAGACGATCGGCTCGTCGGTGTATTCGAGGACCGAACTGCCGGCGGCTGCCTTCTTCACTGCGGCGTTGATCGTTTCGGCAGTGGCCGGCGTCTCCAGGGTCGCCACCAGATCGATGGCGGATCCATCGGCCACCGGCACGTTCAGGGCCATGCCGTTCAGCTTGCCTCTCACGGCGGGGAGGACCCGCTCGATGATCTCGGGCGAGTTGGTCGGCGCCGGGATGATGTTCTCGGCGGCGGCGCGGCTCAGTCGGAGATCGTCACCCGGCACGTCGGCAAGGCGCTGCTCGTTCGTATAGGCGTGCACCGTGGTGAACAGTGCGCTGTCGATGCCGAACTCGTCGTCGAGGATCTTGAGAACAGGGGCGAGGGCATTGGAGGTGTTGGAGCCCAGCGAGATGATCTCGTCGCCGGAGTCGAGTACCTCGTCGTTGACGCCCATCACCAGGGTCTCGATCTCAGCCGGGTCGTCGGGAACGGTCGCCAGGATCACATGCCGGGCGCCGTTGTCCAGATGCCTCCGGCACTCGGCCACCGTGCGATGCTTGCGGGTGGCCTGCACGACCACATCGACCCCGTAGGCGGACCAGTCGACGTCACCGGGGTTCTGAGCCTGGAGCATCGGGATGGCCCTGTCTCCGACCATGAGGTTGTCATCGACGAACTCGACGGGTTTGGGGAATCTGCCGAAGATCGTGTCGTACCTGAGTAGGTACACGAGGGCCTCGGGGTCGGCAATATCGACGATTGCGGCCACCTCGATGGAAGGGTGATCTTCCAACTGGCGGAAAACGTTGCGGCCGATCCGGCCGAACCCCATCAGCCCCACGCGGAACTTGTTCATCAGTGCTCCTGTGGGTGAGTACCGGAGAAGGCTACAACGGTTTGGGGAGGTATCAGCTGCGTCGTAGTACGGTTCCTCGCCATGGCCTTCCCGGCCCCCGATCCAGACCTGGCAGCAGACCTCATCCGGGGTCGCGGTGATGTCGATGGGCTCTTCGCCGAGGCCCGCCGATTGAGGGATGAGGGGACGGGTCGCACGGTCACCTACTCCCGCAAGGTGTTCATCCCGCTCACCACGCTTTGCAGGGACCGATGCACCTACTGCACCTTCGCCAAACCCCCCGGCGCCGGAGGCGCCTACCTCGAACCCGACGATGTGATGGCGATTGCGCGAGCAGGGGAGGCCGCGGGGTGCACCGAGGCCTTGTTCGCTCTCGGTGATCTGCCCGAGGAGCGCTGGGCGCAGGCTCGCGATTTCCTCGATGCCGGGGGCCTGGCCTCGACGATCGTGTACGTGGCGGCCATGTCGGAGCGAGTGGTGGCCGAGACGGCCCTCTTCCCTCACGCCAACCCGGGGGTGATGAGCGAGGCCGCCGTCTCCAGGCTGCGTCCCTCGAATGTGTCGATGGGTCTGATGCTGGAGAACATCTCTCCGCGGCTCATGGAGCCGGGTATGCCCCACCACGAATGCCCAGACAAGGACCCCGGAGTGCGGGTGGCGACGATCGAGGCTGCCGCCCGGCAGCGAGTCCCGTTCACGTCGGGAGTGCTGATCGGGATCGGCGAGTCGGCCGTGGAGATCGCCGACAGCCTGTTTGCGCTGGCTGCATTGCAGGAGGCGGGTGGTGCCATCCAGGAAGTGATCGTTCAGAACTTCCGTGCCAAAGCAGACACCCCCAAGCGCAGGGATGCCGAGCCCACGGTGCAGTTCACGGCCAGAGTCGCTGCAGCGGCACGGTGGGTGATGGGGGCAGGGATGAGCATTCAGGTGCCTCCGAACCTCACCGAGCGGTTCGAGGTCTATCTCGACGCGGGCATCAA
>CBDUUY010000074.1:0-9589 GCA_965370535.1 uncultured bacterium | reverse complement strand
TGTCGTCCTTGAGTTCGACGAGTTCCTCTGCGACATCAGCTGGCTTGACAATAAGGCTGCCGAGATTCCCACTGATCGTCTCGAAGGCTGACTCGGCTTCGGCAGCGCGTGTCGCTGTCTGATCTTGTCCGAATGCCTCGAATCGGGTGAGCCGGCTGGAAGCGCCGTCGGAGAGTGTCTGATGACAGAGCACGCAACGTGTGCCGTCTCCGGTCACGGGGAACTCGTGGTCGTGGTAGGCCTCGATTTCAGAGAATTCCCGTGCGGCCTCCCACATAGCTCGCCAGGTTTCGGTTCCGACGCCGGCTACGGGTTCGTCACTGAACTTTTGGCTCGATGCAAGCTCCGCTGCATCTCTCAGACTGACCGCCTCGTCTCGGGCTTTGGTGGCGTTCGCGACGGCAGTGTCGGAAAGTGCCTCGGCAATCTTCTCAATGTGCCGTGACAAGGTTTCAGCCCGGCCGGCAAGGGCTACAAGGCGTTTGCGTTCCTCCCCCGGGTCGGTCTTGCGAAGCCGCAGCTCTTCCTCCTGCAGCGTCCGGAGCTGTTCGTCAGCATCGTTGGGCAGGCGACACGCGTCGTCGACCTCTTGCTTGGTGGTTGATGATGTCAGCAATTCGAGGAACGTTGCCGCTTCGCTCTCGTCCGGTGGAGTCGGTAGACGGCCTCTTGATTTCTCGTTCTCCAAGAGGCGTTTGTCGAGTATCGAGCCGATGTCGCCGCAGGCATCAATAAGGCCGTCGAGCAGTGCGAGCGCTGAGGGCCGGTACGTGAGTTCAGATTCGCGTGTTATGTATCTGGTGCCGCATGCCTCGTCGTAGAACCTGATTGCTCGAAGCTCGTCATCGACGCTGTCCGGCCAGGTCGCTGTTTCGGCCTCGCCGTCACGGAGGTACACGATCTCGGCTCGTTGATCATCGCCGCTCTCGTTGAAGACATTCCCATGGACGGGTTCCACATGGAGGGCGCCGGAGACAGCTTTGATGAGGCGAGCGTATCCAGACTTGCCGCTCGCGTTCTTCCCGTAGACGACGGTGAGCCCATCGCTACCGAAGGTGAGCGTTTCCCCTTCGATGAGACCGTTGACATTGGTGATACCGCCGATCGATTCCAGCGTGATCGTCGCTGAGTCTTCCGAAGCCGCTGCCGAGATCTCAGCCTCGTTCAGTGGATCGACGTCCTCCTCTTTGCCAGCAATGAGGTTGTCGACGATCGTCTCGATTTCCGCTTGGGTGGGGCGTCTACCACCTGCAAGGCGGCGAAGAACGGCTCGTTGCCAGGAAGGTCGGTTCTCCGACCATGCCGCGATCTGCCGTTCGACACTCCCTCCGTCATCCATGTCGCCAGACACTACAGGCAGCTACCTGCACTTCCACCGTGGAGAGCCGTGGGCGCTACAAGGATCGAACTTGTGACCTCTGCCGTGTGAAGGCAGCGCTCTTCCGCTGAGCTAAGCGCCCGGGACCGGGAGCGTACCACGGGCGACATGGCGTCCAGATGTGCTGGTGGAGGGTCGGCGAGGTCTTCTCGATGCGGTATCCGAGCCTCCGACGGGAGCGATACCCCTGCCCTCGAATCCCGACTGCGACTGCCCCTTTCAACAGCCCTAACCTCGCGTCATGCGGCGCAGCCAGTTCGAGCAGATCGTGGACGAGGCCCTCGAAGACCTCCCTGAATGGGTCGTCGATGCGGTGGAAAACCTTCACGTCGAAGTCGAGGATCGGCCGACCAGGGAGCAGGACCCCGATGGTGACGGCATCCTCGGCATCTATGAGGGTGTCTCGCTGCTGGAGCGCGGGGTGGACTACTCCGGCTACCTGCCCGACCGCATCGTCGTGTTCATGGCCCCCCATCTGGCACTGGGCCTCTCCAAGGCCGACCTGAAGGCCGAGATCAGGGTCACGGTGCTGCACGAGGTGGCCCATCACCTGGGCATCGACGACGACCGACTCAGGGAACTCGGCTGGGACTGAGCACCGGGGCGCCGGGTCAAGGAACGGCGGGAGGATGCCGATGGCGTCGTCATGGATGCCCCGATCCCAGATCCGTACCGGCACTGCGAAGAGAACTGCACCCACGACCTGAGCCCCGGCGTGGGAGTCGCCGAATTGCTGGGCGGCGACGGGCCCTATGCGCCCGGCCACGTGCTGATCAACCTCTCCTCGCAACGATCCGTGTTGTTCGACGAAGAGCACAACGAGATCGACGAACAGCAGGTCATCCCCGCCCGGGCGACGGTCTGAGCCTCAGACCCCCAGCAGCGTCGGAATCCCCGCTACGTCTTCCAACACGACATCGGCAACCGCCGCCAGATCGGCCATCTCGTCCGTCGAGCGCAGACCCGACCGCAGCGCGGGCCCGGTGATCGCCGCCACGAGGCCGAACTCTGCTCGCCGCGCCCCGATCAGTTCACCCCCGTGGCCATCCCCGGCAAAGAGCGCAGACCCGGCAACGCACCCCAGAGCATCCAGCATCTGTTCGTAGGCAGCCGAGTCGGGTTTTGCGTAGCCGGTGAAGCACGACATCGAGACCACGTCGAATAGGTCTGCCAGCGGTGACCGATCCCAGGCCCGGACATCTCGCTCGTGAGCATTCGAGAGCAGCCCGATCCGAAGCCCGGCGTCTCTCAACCCGTGCAATGCCTCCACGGCTCCCGCGATGGGGCTGAGAAGCGCTTCGTCCTGGTACCGCCCCATGGCATCGTCGGCCGCCGCCAGCATCCCAGGGTCGCTGCGGTCTCCGAGATGCTCGGCGAGAAAATCCACCGGCCGAACAGGAGCGACGATGATCGTCGGCAGGATCTGCTCCCACCAGGCCAGCATCTCGGGAATCGGCCTGCCGGTGATCCGTGCAACCTCCTCCACACGATGGAACCCACGGAGGCCGAATGCCTCGGGATCCACCAGGGTATGGAACAGATCGACGACCACCGCCTCGACTCGCGGATACATCTCGGGCACGACGGGAGACTACTGGTGTGGCTTCAGGCCGCCTGCGGCACCCGGCCCGTCAGAGTTCCGGGGCGACGATGGTGTGCAGGAACTCGACGGTGTCGCTACCGCCCTCGACCACCTCGATGGGGGCGGTGACCCGCACCTGCTCGATCAGACACAACGACTCGGCCTGGTCCGTGCAGTAATAGATCGTCAGGTCGGCGGTCAGGCTTCCGGCGCCCGCGTCGAACCCCGCTGTGGCCGTCAACGGGAATACCGGTGCCAGTACCTCCCGGGAGGACCCCGGCCCCGGGACGGCGATATCTCCTTCGATGATCCAACTCATTGAGAAGGGGGCCTCCTCGTTGACCTTGTACCCCTCGGGGATCACCACGTCCACGACCAGCGTTGCCTCGCCGGGCCCCACCCGCACCGGCTCCAGAGTCACCTCGAGGCCCCGATACCCGTCACCCTGTGCTTCGAACCTCTCGATGCCGTACAGCACCAGGGTCTCGGAGGCACCGGTCTCGGGATCGACCACCCGGATGGCATGGTTGTTGGTGTCGGCGACGTAGAGACGTCCTTCGGCGAAGTCCAGGCCACCCGGTTCGGAGTAGCGGGCGCCGGCGCCGTCCTGCCATCCCTGCTCACCGCCCGAGATCGTGATGATCTCTCCGGTGCCGGGGTCGAACCGTTTGATCTTGCTGTTGTAGGTGTCGGCCACGTACACGACCCCGTCGGCGATGGCCACCCCCAGCGGATGCTGCAGCAGCGCCTCGGCACCCGGCCCGTCCCTGTCACCAAAAGTGAAAAGGTCCCTGTCACTGCCCGCCACGAGAGAGGTCTCGTCCAGGGCCAGGTCGGCCACCCGGATGGAACTCGACTCGGAGTCTGCGAAGTAGAGCAGGCTCCCGTCCAGGGCCAGGCCACTCGGCTGGGCCAGGGCTGCGGCGGAGTTGGGGCCGTTGGCGACGCCTTCCCTCCCGCTGCCCACCAGGGGACCGGCCAAGCCGGTCTCCAGGTCGAGGGTCCAGATCTGGTGCGAGCCCGCCATGGCGATGTACAGCGAGCCGTCGTCGAGCAGCACGTCCCACGGGGACGACAGCGACACCGTCGGAGCCAACCCCGGGTTGGGCGGATAACTGGTCGCCTGGAACCCGTTGCCGATCAGCGTCGATACGGCCCTGCGTTCCAGGTCCAGGACACGCACCGCGTGGTTGCCGACGTCGGCCACATACAGCGTGGAGCCGTCGGCGCTGAGATCCATGCCCTGCGGTTGATCGAATGCCGCTGCGCCGAACCCACCATCGGTGAACCCGGGGATCCCACTACCGGCCACGTCGATGACCTCGCCGGTCTCCAGGTCGGCGATCACCACCCGGTGGTGGTTGGTATCGGCCACGAACAGCCTGCCGCCTGCCGGATCGGCCAGCACCTTGCCGGGGTACGACAGCACCGATTGGGGTGCAAGGTCCTTCTCGAGACGCACCGCGATGGGACTGCGATCTATCAGGCCGAGGGCGTCGAACTCCTCCACCAGGCTCTCGACCACCGGTTGGAAGAGGGCGTAGACCCCCTCCCCGCTGTGGCCGCCCACGATGTTGCCTGCCGGGTCGATCGCCACCACGGTCGGCCATGCCTGGGTCCCCCAGGCCCGCCACACCTCGAAGTCCCGGTCGTTGACCACAGGGTGCTCGATGTCGTAGCGCTGGATGACCTCCCGGATGTTGGCGGTCTCGCCCTCGTTCTCGAACTTGGCCGAGTGCACCCCGATGATCACCAACCCGTCGGGGTACTCGGACTCCAGGCGCTTGAGGTCGGGGATGATGTGCACGCAGTTGATGCACCCATAGGTCCAGAAATCCAGCAGCACCACCTTGCCGCGCAGGTCGGCCAGGCCGAGCGGGCCTTCGGTGTTGAGCCAGTCGAGGCCGGCGGGGAACTCGTGAGCCGGCGTAGTCCCGGCGTACGACTCCGGCGCCGTGGGGTCCGGACCGCCGTCGGTGCCGGCCGTCCCCCCGGTGCCGCTGCACGCGGAGGCCAGCAGGGCCAGGGCGACGATGAACGCAGGGATACGGTGCCTCACGGCGTGTGCAACGAACCCGGCGCCGAATCCGTTCCCTCGGCCGCCACGCTCAGGTGTACATCGCGTCGATGTCGGCCGAGAAGTGCTCGGCCACGACGTTGCGCTTCACCTTGAGGGTCCCCGTCAGCTCGCCGTCCTCGATGGTCAGCTCCCGGGGCAGGATCTTGAACTTCTTGATCTGCTCGACCCTGGCGTACCGGGAGTTGACCAGGTCCACCGCCGCCTGGACCTCGGCAACGATGGCTTCGGATTCGTGCAACGGCCCGGTGATCCCGTGCGCTGCCGCCCATTCGCCTGCGGCATCCATCTCCAGGCAGATGAGCGCACTCAGGAATTTGCGGCGATCCCCGATGATGACCGCCTCGCCTATCAGGTGATGATCCTTGAGCCCGGACTCCAGGTTCTTGGGGGCGATGTTCTTGCCGCCGGCGGTGATGATGATGTCCTTCTTACGGCCGGTGATGTGCAGGTACCCGTCATCGTCCAACTTCCCCAGGTCCCCCGTGTACAGCCAGCCGTCCACGAGTGTGGCTGCGGTGGCGGCGGGGTCCCTGTAATACCCCATGAACACGATGCCTCCCCTGACAAGCACTTCACCGTCGTCGGCGATCACCACATCGATACCCGGGTACGGAGGACCCACCGCACCGAACCTGGTGCGGCCCGGGTGGTTGAAGGCGGTGGGGCCGCTGCCCTCCGACTGGCCGTAGACCTCCATGATCGAGAGCCCGAACCCCCCGAAGAACTCCAGCACCTCGATGGATATGGGGGCGGCGCCGCTGACGGCATGCTTGGTCTTCCCCAGGCCGATGGCAGCCCGCACCTTGGAGCCGACCAACCGGTCGGCCAGGCCGGCTTGCATCGCCACAGGGAGTGAAGGTTTGCGCCCCTCGTTGGTCTCGTGCACCGCGGCACGGCTCTTCTCCTGAGCCCAGGCGGCGATCTTCGCCTTGATCCCGTGTGCCTCGGCCAACTCGGCGGCAACCCCGCTCTGGAACTTCTCCCACACCCTGGGAACGGCGAAGAAGATGGTGGGGGCAGCCTCTTTGATGTTCTCGGCGAGATTCTCGATGGATTCGGCGAAGTAGATCCGGTACCCCGCAGTGATCGCAATGTGGATGGTGAACATCTGCTCGGCGATGTGGCTGAGAGGCAGGTAGCTGATCACCGTCTCATCGCCGGTGACCCCGAACAGCCCAACCCCCTGATCGGCCGTCCAGGTGAGATTGCCGTGTGACAGCATCACCCCCTTTGGCGGGCCGGTGGTGCCCGAGGTGTAGATCAGAGTGGCCAGCCCATCAGATTCCAGCGCATCGAGCCTGGCGGCGAAGTCGGCGTCGTCCACCTGGTCGGCTCCCGACATGAACTCATCCCAGGTGAGCACATCCGGGTCGTCGTGGGCCTCGACGCCCTTCATGGTGATGATCCGCCGCAGTGCCGGTGTGCCCTTGCGGGTGGCGAGCACCTTCTCCAACTGCGCCCCCGTCTCCACCAGTGTCACCGGAGCATCGGAGTGCCCGTTGATGTAGGCGACCTCCTCGGCCGAGTTCGTCGCGTAGATACCGGCAGGGGCGCCCCCGACGGCCATACAGGCGAGATCCATGACCACCCACTCGGGACGATTGAATCCAAGGATGGTGACGTGCTCCCCGGGCTCGAATCCGAGAGCCATCAGTGCCTTGCCTGCGGTGCGGACCAGGTCGGCATAACCCGCCCAGGTGGTAGGCACGTAGTCGCCGCCCACCTTCTCGAAAAAGGCGGGACCGGCAGGACGCCGCTCCGCATTACGGAACAACCGGGCGGGGATGGTGTCGGTCACGTCGCCTCCTGGGTCCGGAAGGAGTGGCATCGTAGGCCCGGCCGGCCCCCCGATGCAGGCCGCATGGGGCGAGGGCGAAGCCGTGAGTCCATGCCGGTACGACCGGGGACGACGGGTTCCGGCCCGATCACGACGCTCCGGGCACCCCGGGGATCTCGGGGATCGGGATGAACGGAACCGGGACGACCGGAACCGGGATGATCGGTATCTCATCCCATACGTGCACCGGCATCCCGACGAAGAAGTCCGCCTCCAGGGCGTCTGCATCCCAGTTGGGGATACGGATACATCCGTGCGATGCCGGGTAGGCGGGAACGTTCCTGTAGCCGTGGATGGCGTAGTAGGTGGTGAAATTCCAGGCGTTGTAGATGCACCACCCGTACAGGGGATCACACGATCGTCCCCGGCTGTAGCGCAGCAACTCGAAATCACCCCTGGGCGTGTCGGCCCCGACGTTCCGGCCGGACCGTTCGCTGTAGTAGGTGTACCCACCGCCGGTGCTGATGGGCACGATCGACTCCACCTCGTGGCCCCTGATCACAAACATCACCTGACGGCCGACATCCACCTCGATGCGATCCGGCTCGTCGGGGCGGATCGGGTACCCGGTCGGTTCGAAGTCGGCCAGAAGATCGGTATCGCCCTCCTTCCAATCCCAGGTCCGCTCCCGGTCGGCGGCCTTGTGGAAGGCCATGACCGCCTGTTCTACCTCCGTGCCGTACACGCCGTCGATCGATCCCCGGAACAAACCCCTGGAGGCCAACTCGGCCTGGAGTCGCACCACCGCCACGCCGGAGTCTCCCCTGCTCAACGGTGGGATCTCTATGACGCGGGGCGGGGAGAGCGGGTCCCCGTGCGGCATCCCGAACCGCCCGGCCACGGGCAGCATACGACTCGACCCGAAGAGCATGATCGACACCCCGTCGCCCACGGTGGCCCCGCCGTAGACCCAGAACTCGGCGTTGCGAGGCCGGAACGCCGCCAGCGTCTCGAACCCGTCACCGTTCCAATCGCCCATCACCGGCCGATCCCCCTCGGTGATCGGCGGTAGGGCGACCGGAGCACCGCCGGATGACCACCCACCGTCTGCACAAACGGCCAGATCGTCCCTGCCGTCACCGTCGGCATCCACCGCCACGACGGCAACGAACCCGTCGGGAATCTCCAGCGTCTGCTCCCAATCGCCTATGAGCCGTCCGTCCAGTATCAGAGCGACTGCGTCGGTGCCATCACCGTCGTGGTCGGCGACTATCGGCAGGCCACCCGGCGGAAGGCTCGTCACAACGGCAGGCTCTCCGGTGGCCGGGTCGTCCATCAGCGACAAGGTGCCCGTCGCCGGGTCGTAGGTGCCCGGCGAATCGAAGCCGTCCCCATCCCAATCCCCCATCAGCGGGATCGCCCCCACCGGTCCGAACTCGAAAGCCGAGGTGCGGCCGATCGAGTCCCTGAGGTACCAGGTCGCGGTGAGCGGGTCGTACAGGCCGAGGGTGTCCACTGCACCGATCGGGGAAGCGGCGCCGGGGATCACCTGGGAGACGGACCGGGCGGAGACCGCTGGTGCCGCCGTCAGCACCAGCAAGCCGGCCAGAGCACCAACGGCGGTTCTACGAGCCCGGTCCATCAGCCTGCGCAACTCCCCCCATGCAAGGACGTTCTTGTCGTGTCGTGAAAGGCAGGGTAGATGGTTTTCGCGACCCCGATGGCCCATCCCTCATCAGCCCATCAGTGGTCTCCCACCCACCGGCCGACCGTCACAAACCTGATGGCCGGAGACACCTAGTCGGCGTAGCCCGGGTGGGTGATCCTGGCCCCGGGGCCGACCCCGGGCAGATGGGGAGCAGATCCCCTGAGCCCGGTCAGGAGGACGTACATGTCTGCGGCCCCACGCAAAGACACATCGCCGTCGTCACCCCCGGTCGCGGCCGCTTCGGAGACCTCCCAGGTGGCCGGATCGATGCGGACGGTCACCTGCGGCGACCGGTAGGTGAGATCGTCGGCGAGATCTATCCGATGGGTCTCCCCTCCCATCCTGGCCTCCACGGCACATCCCGCCTCCCCCTGGAACACCATGAAGGCGTTGTCGTCCTGATCCTCGAAATCGGCCCGATCCAGATAGAGGCGGGGCTTGTCGACGTAGGGAGTCCCCGACGTCGGACAGAAGGTGGCGCAGTTGCCGCATTCGTTGCAGAAGTCCGTCAACACAGCCACCTGCAACTGCTGATCGACGCTGTATGGCTCGGTCTGCCTCACCTTCGCCTCACCGTCTGCGATGGCCAGCACCGGCAGATCCGCATGGAACGGCATGGTCGAGTAGGTGAGGATCGCCAGGTTGGGGCACACCCCGACGCAGTTGCTGCACATGGTCTGGCAGTCGAGGCAGCGGGACGCTTCGCGCACGGCCTGCTCCTCGGTGTAGCCCTTGCGCACCTCGTCCCAGTTCGTGCGTCGCGTGGCGCCCTCGTGGACGGGCATGGGCACGCGGCCCTCCACGGCGGTCCTGGCGACCACGTCCGGATCGAGCTCGGCGACGGGCAGAGGGTCGTCCCAGAGCGTGACGAGCTTCTCGCCGCGCAGCTGGTTGTGGATCGCGGCGGCGGCGCGGCGGCCGTCGCTGAGCGCGCGGATGACCGTCTCTTCGCCTACCACGACATCGCCGCCGGCAAAGACACCGGACACGCTGCTCATCAGCGTCTCGGGGTCAACAATGATGTGACCCTTCTCGTCCTGCTCCATATCCGGCACTATCAGACG
>CBDUUY010000073.1:0-9631 GCA_965370535.1 uncultured bacterium | reverse complement strand
CCCGTTGCTCCACATCGCCGATGCCACCGCCGATGCCGTCGATGCAGCGGGCATCGGCACGGTGGCACTGCTGGGCACCCGATTCACCATGGAACACGACTTCTACCGGGGCCGCCTCGGACAGCGCCACAGCCTCGATGTGCTCATTCCCGACGACGCCGGCCGCACCATCGTCCACGACATCATCTACGACGAGTTGGTCCGTGGTGTCGTCGATGACACATCCCGCGCCGCATACCTGTCGATCATCGACTCGCTGATCGCAGACGGCGCCGAAGGGGTCATCGCCGGTTGCACCGAGATCGAGTTGCTGGTCAAACCGGACGACGTGGACATCCCCTACTTCCCAACGACCCGTATCCACGCCGTGGCGGCCGTCGATTGGGCGCTGGCCGCAATATGAGAGAGCCGGGCCCCCACGCCCGGCCTGGTCGAACCACCGCCGGTTGCAGTTGGCCGATGGGGGTGGCGTCGCCGCCGCCGAGCGCCACGACCGGCCCGGAGGACAGGGCAACGGCCCTGCGTGTTGGAGGGCGGAAGATCGGCGCCAACGTCAATACCTTCCCTCATGGGTCGTTCGCCTCTAACCGACACCGGGGAGTTCTGATCAACTGACACTGATCGCACATCGCCGGGGAGGTTCCGATGAGACGTCTTCTCGTTCTTCTGATCGTCGGGAGCCTGCTCGCCGCCTGCGGCGATGACGCGGCCGACCTCACCACCACGACGGAGATGACGGGCACGACCGCGGAGCCCACCACAACCGCTGCGCCCACCACAACCACCGTCCCGGAGACCACCGTGGCCACCACCACTACGGAACCGGCCACGACGACCACCCTTTCCTTCGGCACGTTTGCCATCCCGCCGATGAACATGTGTGTCATCGACCACTTCTCCGATGACGCCCTCAACGTCAGGACCGGGCCGGGGACGGCCTATGACGTTGTCGGGACCCTGGCATTCAACGCAACCGGCGTTTTCTCCACCGGCCGGGCCTCCCACGACGAATCGGAGAGGCCCTGGCTGGAGGTCGAATACGCGGGTGGTACCGGTTGGGCAGCCTCGTGGCTCCTGACACCGTGCGATGTGACCGAAGCTGTCTCCTTCTGTGTCATCGACACCACCTGTGACGACCGGCTCAATATCCGGGTGGGGCCCGGCGCTGAGTACGCCAAGATGGGTTCTCTCCCCTTCGACGCAGTGGGAGTGGCGGGAACCGGCGCTTCTTCGCTCGACGGCAACCGCGACCGGTGGCAGCAGATCGAATACCACGGCCAGGTGGGGTGGTCGGCCGGATGGTTCCTGACCTCTTCACCGTGCGGCCCGGCCGACGGCCAGCCGTGCAACCTGCCATCGGGGCCAGCCTCGCCCACCTGCATCAACGGGTGGATCACTCCTGCTCCCGGCACAGCCCTGTGGGAAGACGGCCTCGGCTACATCGGCGTCTCGGCCGCCGGGCCGGTTGACCCGTTCGACTTCGTGGTCGAGGTGATGCGCTACTGCGTCGGACCCGAGGACGCCAACATCTTTGCGCCACGGCCCGATGTGGAGCGGTGGTACATCGAGGGCTACTCCGAGATCGACCCGGACTACCGGAGTCGATGGATCGCCCGCCGAACCGGCATCGGGGCAGGCCTGGCCTGGGTAGCCCCCTATGGATCCACCGGATTCGACGCCGGGCTCTGGGAGGACTGTGTAGACCCGTGCCGCACCGGGAACGTGGCAGGCAACTTCTGCGACCCCGGGTGCGGAGAAGATCCACAGCGCCATCCGTGCACCCCATTCGCCCCCGGGATGTGGAGCCCGGGCGACTGCTCCGGCTTGCCGCCGGAGGTGCTCGGCTGCCTCAGCGGTCTCTAGGAACCCTGGATAGGCAGCCATTGCCGGAGTCCCCGGGTTCCGGCGCATGTGCCCGTCCGCTCAGCCGCAGATCTCCTCGATCGGCTGCAGATTGAGGGCCTCGATGGCCTCGGCAGGCGGCAGTGAGATCGTGGTGGCAACGGTCTCACGGATCAGATCCACATTGGGTATCGGGTACCGGTCGCTGGTCCAGGCGGCCACGTAGGAGGTCGGGGTGCCTTCGAATTCCGGGGCCCTCCGCATGAACCGGATCGAGGGGATCGTCTCCAGGTCGGCCCGGCCCAGCAGATCCAGGAAGTCCGGGAT
This sequence comes from uncultured bacterium, assembly GCA_965370535.1. Taxonomy (GTDB): domain Bacteria; phylum Actinomycetota; class Acidimicrobiia; order Spongiisociales; family UBA11373; genus JAHJML01. The sequence continues at coordinate 7,462 of CBDUUY010000073.1, read as the reverse complement.
GTCGGCAACGGGGATATCGGTGACGATGCTGCCCTGGATCGCAGGCACCAGATCGGGCAGTCGTCTCAGCAGGCTGATCGGGTCGGCCTGCTCGGCCACCGCCTCGATGACACACCGTTGCCTACCCATCCGGTCGTAATCATCCGAGGTACGGCGCGAACGTGCATAGGCCAGGGCCAGGTGCCCATCCATGTCGTAGGTGCCCGGTTGGATGTCTATGACCTCCAGACTGCCGTCCTCGTGGGGGTAGGCCCCGTCGTAGACCCGTTCGGTGACCGTGATGGTGACCCCGCCCAGGGCATCGATCACATCGACGAAGCCCTGCAGATCCACCAGAGCGAAGAAGTGGATCTCCAGTCCGAGCAGGTTGCCGAGGATCGCCTTGGACGCATTGCCGCCGGTGTTGGGCCCACCGGGGAACCCCTCTGGATTGCCCAGGCCGTACTGATAGATCTCGTTGGCCAACCCCGGGTAGCAGTGACACCCGAATGTGTCGTAGGCGGGGATGTCTTCTGGGATGGGCAACTGCACGTTGTTGCGCGGCACCGAGAACATCGCCGTGGCCCCCGTTTGCGGATCGATCGACACGACGATCATCGTGTCGGTGCGGATACCTCTCCGACCCACCCCCGCGTCTCCCCCCATCAACAGCACATTGACCCGGCCGAACCCATCAAAAGGATCCGGCATCGTCGTCGTAGTGGTCGAGGTGGATGTGGTGGTCGTCGTGGAGGTCGTCGATCCTTCAGTGGCAGCGGTAATGGCAATCGTCGAAGGCACGGTGGTGACCGGTTCGGTCGTCGTGACCTGGGCCGGGTCTGCAGTGAAGTCGTACGTGAACAGGTCGTACAGGTCCAGGTTGCGACTGCCCACCCATCCATGCGGGAACACCACCGCCACCAGGATCAGTGCGACTCCGGCGATCGCCAATGGAGACACCCTGCCTGCCCCTCCCCGCACCGAGGCCCGCCGCACCGGCAGCAGGAAGGCATCGACCACAACGATCACCCGAAATGACAGCAGGAGGCCGTTGACGCCCAGCAGCACCAGCAGCAACGAGGGGTGCTCGAAGAACGACCTGGCCAGATCTACGGCCAGGTGAAAACCTTCGGCGTAGAAGACCATGGCAGTCAGGACCACGACGGGGATTCCGATTGTGAGGGTGACCGCCATGAATGCCACGGCCCGGCGTCTCTCCCCCATCAGCCACTGGCCCCACCCGGGGATCACAGCGGAGAGCCCAGCCATCACTACCGGCCGGTAGGTCCCGGCCCCGGTGCGCCGGCCTCCATCCGAATCGGTCATGGACACGTTCTACCAGGGTCGGGGCCGCGCCACTACCCTCGCCACCATGCCCGCCGACTTCACCCTCACAGACAAGGTCGTGATCGTCACCGGTGCCAGTCGGGGTATCGGGGAAGCCATTGCCGGGGCCTGCGCCGATGCCGGTGCCGCCGTGGTGCTCGCCTCACGAAAACAGGACGGCCTCGACGAGGTAGCCGCCGCCATCACCGCGGCGGGCGGTACGGCGCTCCCCATCGCCTGCCACATGGGCAAGCCGGAGGATGTCGATGCTCTATTCGCCAAGGCCACCGATGAACTGGGACCGGTCACCGGACTGGTGAACAACGCCGGCACCAACCCGTACTTCGGCCCCATGCTCGGCATCACCGATGCCGCCTTCGACAAGACCTTCGAGGTGAACGTCAAGGGGTACCTCTATGCGGCCCGGGCGTTCGCCGACCGCGCCACCGGCGGGAGCATCGTCAACATCGCAAGTGTGGCCGGTATCGAGGCCGCTCCACTGCAGGGTGTGTACGGGATGACCAAGGCTGCAGTCATCTCCATGACCATGACCCTGGCGGTGGAGTTGGGGCCGGCGATCCGGGTGAATGCGATCGCCCCCGGCCTGGTGGAGACCCGCTTCGCAGCAGCCCTGATCGCCGACGACGAGATCCGGAACCGGGTCGTATCGGGTACCGCCCTGCAACGCCACGCCCAACCCGACGAGATGGCCGGGACCGCCGTCTACCTGCTGTCGGATGCCTCTTCGTACACCACCGGCCAGACGATCGTGGCCGACGGCGGCATGACAATCGCCTGAGGGCCGTTGACAATCCATCCGCCATGGTGGGCACAGAGAGCACCAAACCCGGCAGGAGGGAGCCACACCCAACCCGCCGCACCTCCTTGTTCCTTCCCCGGCAGGGGAAGGTGGCGCCGGCCGACAGGCCGGTGACGGAAGGGGTCTTCCTCCACACCAGAAGCGACAGATCCCATCACCCAACCTGACAGACGCGAACAGAAGACCCTCCCCACCTCGCTCCGCTCGGCACCCCTCCCTGGGGAGGGGAACAAGAGAACGGGGGAACCTGAACCCACACGGCAAACCCGCCCAGCGCACCCTCATGTTCCTTCCCCCGCTGAGGAACCTGAACCCACACGGCGAACCCGCCCAGCGCACCCTCATGTTCCTTCCCCCGCAGAGGAACCTGAACCCACACGGCAAACCCGACCAGCGCACCCTCATGTTCCTTCCCCCGCAGAGGAACCTGAACCCATACGGCGAACCCGACCAGCGCTCCCTCTTGTTCCTTCCCCTGCAGGGGAAGGTGGCGCCGGCCCACAGGCCGGTGACGGAAGGGGTCTTCCTCCACGCACACACCCTCGCGACCACCCCGGCGAGACACCCCCGGACGACGAGGAAGACCCACCCCGCCTCTCTGCGGCGCGTATGTCCCTCAGATCTCCTTGGGAATCCGCCCCACCAGATCGAAGACCCAGCGCATCACACGATGGGCGCCGTCCGAGGCAGGCCGGTACATCAGGGGGCACCCGCCGGGGATGACGCTGAGGCCCCACTCCCTGCCCAGATCCACAGCCTCCTCGGAATACGACCCGCCACCCGGACCACGATGGATCCATACCCGCTTCACGCCGATGGCCGCACACTCGGCCATGACCTCCTCGGTCACGGCGGGGGCGGTGGCGATCACAACTGCATCGACCCCGCCGGGAACGGCCGCCAGGTTGGGGTAGCACCGGTCACCCTCGACCTCATCGGCGTTGGGGTTGACGGCGAACACCTCATAGCCGCGCGAACGAAGCCTCCGATAGATGCCGTTGGCGGCGCTGCCGCCCCCCTTGCGAGCCACCCCTGCCACCGCGATGCGCTTCTGAGCCAGGAAATCGGTCGCCGCCTCTTCCATGGTCTGCACGATGCCCTCCTACTCGATCACCCCAATCCTCCTGCAACTCCGATCAGGGCACAAGGCCGGCATGTGGGACGGGGAACTCAGAACTGGAGGAGTGCTGCCGCCCAGTGGAAACCGGCCCCGAATGCGGTCAGCAGAACCAGATCGCCCGCGGAGATTCGGCCTTCCTCCCGTGCCTGCCACAACCCCAACGGCACCGTCGCAGACCCGGTGTTGCCGTACTCGTGCACGTTCACGAACATCCGATCCTCGCTCAGTCCCATCCTGGAGCGAATCGCTTCGATGATGCGGCGGTTCGCCTGATGTGGAATCACCAGAGACACCTCATCCAGCGATCTGTTCGCTTGCGCCAGCACCTCCTGGGAGGCGCCGAGCATGCGGTGCACCGCCTCCCGGAACACCTCGCGGCCCTTCATGACCACATCGTGATGCCCTCCCCGCTGCGCCTCCTCCAGCGTGAAGGGGCGCCGGGTTCCACCGGTCTCGAGGGTGAGGATGCCTGCCTTGCTGCCATCGGTTCCCGCCGACACCGCCAGCACCTCGGCTTCCACGTCGCCACTGGCCATGACGACGGCCCCCGCCCCGTCACCGAAGAGCACGGCCGTGGCCCGGTCCGTCCAGTCCATCAGTCTGCTGATCAACTCGACCCCGACCACCAGCACCTTCCTCGAAGTCTGCTGGATCCGGGACCTGGCGATGTCGATGCCGAGCACGAACCCGGCACACCCACTGCCCCCCAGGTCGAAGGCGGGAACCTCGCCGGCCCCCAACCGATGCTGTAGGAACGCCGCCGTATCGGGTGTGAACACCTCCGGGGTGTCGGTGGCCACGATGATCTCATCGAGATCGGAAGCGGAGATACCCGCGTCCTCCATGGCCCGTTCGGCCGCAGCGGCGGCCAGGTCCACGGTGGTCTCGTCATCGGCGGCAAAGCGGCGCCGGTGGATACCCGTCCGGGTGGTGATCCACTCGTCGGTGGTGTCCACCAACTGTGACCAGTCGTCGTTGGTCATGATCCGCTCCGGGGTGTAGCCCCCGAAACCTATGACGCCTATCGGTTTGCTCACTGTCTCTCCGTCCGGTCGGGTTCCGAATGCACGATAGGCCGCTCTTTTGCGCCGTGTCAGGGGCACCGCACGGCCCGGGAGGGTCTGCCGCAGGTCCCAATCGTCCCGAGAGACCCCGATCCGGCTCATACCGACTCGGTGTCGGGGATTACGGCACCTAACTTCCCTTCGTAGAACTCCCGGGAGGGGACCCAATGCGCAAGTTCATCACCATCCTGCTGGCATTTGCTCTGATCGCAGCCGCGTGCGGCGGCGACGATGCCGCCAAGGATCCGGCTGATATCGACACCTGTGAAGACCTCGCCGACGTAACAATCGTGATGCTGCAAGATGTCATCGATGTGCTCGGTGACCTCGACGCCGCACAGATGGGGGCACTCATGGGCGGCGAGACACCCGAAGCGTTCACCCCTCTGGAGGCAACGGCGGCCGCCATCGGCATACGTGCCGGGGAGTTGGAATGCGCCAATCTCGACGAGTTGCTGGTCGAACGAGCAGACGACCTGAGTGCAGCAGACGACAACGCCTTCGGACGGTTGATCATCCAGGGCGTCAGGGACGGCGATGCGGACGTGCTCGACCGCCTGTTCCGCTGATCTGATCCGTCGATTCTCCATGAAGGGCCGGGCACGAACCCGGCCCTTCAACTCGTTCGGAGGGCCGGGAGAGATCAGCGCCACTTGACAACCGGGACCCCGGCAAGCGAACCGCACTCGGGGTCGGCTATCTTGGCGCCGACTTCACGGCCTCACCGAGACCGGGTGCGATGACCGATCACCAAACAGAAGACCGAATCGCCGCCTGGGTGAGACTGCTCCTGGTCCTCCTCCTCCTCTATCTCTTCCTCGTCGGAGTCAAAGGACTCGAGTTCGGCATCAAGGGTTTTGGTGAGGGTTTCACCGATTCGCTGTTCCAACGGGTCTCCAACCCACTGGCAGGCGTCCTCGTCGGTGTTCTGGCAACCGTCCTGGTCCAGTCGTCATCCGTGACCACGGCGACGATCGTCGGCCTGGTCGGTGCAGGGTCGCTGTCGGTGGAGTTGGCGGTGCCGATGATCATGGGGGCCAACGTCGGCACAACGGTCACCAACACCCTCGCCTCACTCGGTTTCCTGAGGAGAACGAAAGAGTTCCGACTGGCCTTGGCAGGGGCCACGATGCACGACTTCTTCAACATCTGCAACGTCGCCGTGATGCTGCCACTCGAACTGACTACGGGGCTTCTCACCCGGTTGTCGGAGTGGATGGCGGACTACCTGGGTCGTTTCACATCGTGTGGAACAGACCCGGGCAGCGTCTTCAAGGATGTCGTCAAGGCGCCCGTGAAGCTCTTCGAACGACTGCTGGATGCCATCGGGGCTGGAGGCACCACAGCCGGGGTCCTGTTGCTCATCGCCGGGCTCGCCCTCATCTTCGTGGCCCTCTCCTACGTCACCAAGAACATGAAACTCCTCATGGCGGGCCGGGCAGAACGGGCGATCAACGCAGTCCTGGCCAAGGGTGGAGGCGTCACAGCGATCGCCATCGGGGCGATCATGACGGTGGCCGTGCAGTCATCCAGCATCACGACTTCGATCCTGATTCCGATGATCGCCGCCGGCATCATCACGCTCCGGAACGCGTTCCCCATCACTCTCGGCGCCAACATCGGGACGACGATCACAGCCCTTTTGGCTTCACTGGCAACCGAGCATCCGGCAGGCCTGGTGATCGCTCTCCATCACTTCCTGTTCAATGCGGTCGGTGTCTCCGTCTGGTACTCAGTGCCCTTCCTGCGCAACATCCCTCTCAGCCTCGCACAGCGTTTCGCCCGGCACGCAGGAATCCGCAAGTCCCTGGTAGTCGTGTATGTAGTCGGCGTTTTCGTCATAATTCCCATCATCGGGGTGCTGGTCTTCCAATAGGGAGGGGTCATGGTTATCGAATTCTTCAGAGGCGGCGCCGATCAGACGCTCGAGGACATCGAAGCGACGATCGCCAACATGCTGCTCATGAACCGCCATACCTTCGACCTGGCAATCAACGCCCTGGTCGGAGGAACCGACCCTTCTACGGTCGGCAACGAGATCCGCAAGAGCGACCGGCGGGTGAACAAGGCGGAGCGCCGGGTTCGGCGCGAATTGGTGGTGCACACTTCGGTACGCGGGAAACGGGCCGACCTTCCCAGGGTGCTGGTCTCCATGAGCATCATCAAGGACGCCGAGAGAATCGGCGACTACGCCAAGAACATCTGGGATCTCGCAAATGCCGGTGTCGATCTCTCCGATGCCGCCGACATCGACGCCCTGTGCTCGATGCGCGACCGGACCTCAAAGCTCCTCGGCGACTGTGCCCGCATCTATCAGGATCGGGACACGGCGGCCGTACATGCACTGGTGCCGATCCTCGAAGACGAACTCGACGAGTACGACGCCTGTCTCCTGAATCAACTCGACTCCCCGGCGGCGCCGAGAGATGCGGTATCCAGGGCACTGCTCTGTCGATACCTCAAGCGGATCACGGCACACGTGATGAACGTGATCACCTCGCTGGTGATGCCGGTGGACCGCCTCGACTACTACGACGAGGACAAGGCCGACCGGGACTAGCCCGGACCGATCGCTCCGACCCCTGCCGTCTTCAACGACCGACCCGGCCCCGGCAGCCGTACCGATCTGGGTGCCGGGTCCGACCGGGTTGTGCCACCCCGGGCAGCCAAGCCTCCGGTGAGGTCAGGGGTGCTGAGGCGCCCGACCTGGTGCCAGACGTTCGCTCAGAGGCTCACATCGGTCTTGATGCTGAAGCCAAGGGCCGGATGATTTTGATAGGGGTCCCGAAGGGGAGTGTTCGAACGCAACCCGAAGGGAACCGGGCACCACTTCCACGCCTGGACCAAAGGCTCATACACCCCCCAGCGGGTACTCCAAGAGGTCTGCCTCGGACACGGCCCCGGATACCCCGACATCCTAAAGTGGGACCCGGACCGGGGCGGGACCGCCGGGTACGGACTCAAGGGATCGGCCCGGTACGGCCTGAAGGCCGACGAGGTACTCGGACTCAACGGAGGCCGCTTCAGCACCTGGTCACGGGGCTTCTTCGGAATGCCGTACAAACAAGCGCTATCCGACGCCGTCCATGCCTACTACGGCCGGTAGGGCTCGACCCGGGTGTCAGACCCGACCCCGTATCAGCACACCGGTCA
>CBDUUY010000072.1:0-9780 GCA_965370535.1 uncultured bacterium | reverse complement strand
GCACCTGAGCGAGCCCCTGGATTCGGTGATCCCCGAGTCGGTCTTGATGTTGAATCCGAGGGCCGGATGATTCTGATAGGAGTCCCGAGGGTCTCCTGCTCAATCTGAGCGGCTGGCCCGGCGCGGCCGGGCCAGCCGTACCGAGGTGAGTGTGGCGGCCGTCGCGCCGATCACGATGAGTCCGATGGTGATTCCCCATGGCCAGCCGTTGGGGTCATCGTGATCAGGTTGTGCCGAGGCTTGGGCTTGGGTGGTCCCGGATACCGTTGTGTCGGTCTGGCCGCTTGGCGCCTCTGAGGTTGGGGGGATGGTGGCCTCGAGCATGGTGGTTGTGGTTGTTGGTGCCAGGGGTGGGAGGTTGGTGATCTGGGTGCCTGGGGGGAGGGTGATCGCCAACCGGATATCGACCAACCCCTCGATGGGTACTCGCTCGCCGGTGGCCACATCGAGGCGTATCGGTTCATGGTCGCGTGACGGGCGACCACTCACGATCGCGTCGGGCCCCACGGCGATGGGGCCTTGAATGGAGTCCTCGCCCTGGGCCTTGCCGATCAGTTCCATGGTCCCGTCGACGAGTTGGGAGACCTCGGCAGCCGGCAGCTCCCGTATCGACACCGCCACGACATAGGTATCGCCGCGTGGTTCGACTAGTCGCGCGAATCCTTCATGCAGGAGTCGATGAGATGTGTACTCGCCTGTGGTGAGATCGATGACGAGTAGGCGATTGACCTCCGCGTAATACCAGTTGATCTTCTCCATCGGACTTTCCCGGCCTAGTACGGCCAACGCCGAGCGGTCGGGTGAAAGGGCGAGGAGCCATCCGACGTGACGTTCCGGAAGCTTCTGGGTATCGACCAACTGCCCAGCCGCAAGGTCGCGGGTCTCGAGGGTTTGTCCCTTGATCCCGGTGACCGCGTAGAACCGTCCGGTGGCGGCATCGACGGCGACGGCCCGTGCTTCGCCGGCTTCGACTTCGCTCAAGTCACCGTCGCGCCAAACGTGAAGAGTCGCCGGTCCCGGGAGGTTGGAACCCCTCCAGTTGTCGTACACCCCGTTCGGCAACAAGTAGGTGATCAATCGTGCTTCGGGGTCGTGGCATTGGAGATCGAAGATCCACCCCATCCCGTTCAACTGACTTCGATTGCGGCTCTCGATATCGATCGTCTGGGTGCTCTCTATCGACAACGTCGCCGTGTCCCGCACCTCCAGCGTCGGTGGGTTGGACCCACCGACGTGAACCCATGTCCCGACCGGTTCCACGATCTCCACGATCTTGCGGCCTTGCGGGCATGCCGCTGCTGCGGCCAGTCGGCCCTCGCCCTCGGCATACGTCAACAGCTCTCCGGCAGTGTCCAATACCGCCACCCGGTAGGGCCCGATGTCCACTCCGACCAGGAACCCCGGCGGGCCGGTGCCTACCCGGGCTGGGAGTGGCTCGAAGTACATCCGAAGCTCGTCAGCGCGGACTGCCCCACCACAGGAGCTGACCCCAGCAAGACCGTTCCCATCCGGGTTGACCGTGAACCCAACCTCTCGGCCACTGGCGAAGCTCACGCCACAATCCCCAACCCCGCGCCCGGTGCGCAACTCGACCTTGTCGGGAACATCACCCTTGTAAACCGCCAGCACTTCAATCTCAAGACGGACCGGCCCATATGAACCCCCAGCCCCAGCCTCGCTGATCTCCCTCTGGCCTATCTGACGCCCAACAAACACCCACTCGCTGTGCTCAATCGCCTCACCAATCGGTTTGGGAGGAGCACAGAAGCAAGCCCGAGCCGGTGGCGAAGCGGCGACCAACAGGCCGACGAGAAACGTCAACACAACGAAGACACGGGCTGTCTGACGCCGGATCATCCGCCCCACAACATACTCCCGTCACCCATGAGCGCACAGCGCGGTCAGATACCTCCAAGCCTACGACGCACACCAACACCCGCCCGGTTCCCATCGGAATGGCCCCCTACGCAGCTACCCGGCTCTGGAAAGTAATGGTGGGAAGATAGCGACAAGGGTGCCGAGGCCGCGGATCCGTTCGTTTGGCTTCCGGTGATCTGCCGTTGTGCGGCCCGTCTCATCAGATGGGGGTCGGTGAACGGCCGGTAGATCGTCGGCGTTGCCGGAGCGGTCTGCTACCCCTCGAGGCGAACGATGACCGGGGCCTCGCTGATCAGGAGGTCGGAGACGACCAGGTCTGCGCCCTCGTCTGAGGTGATCAGTTGCTGCTGAACGCCGCCGACGACGTCGATTCCGATGGCGCTTCGTCCCGCCATGCCGGCGAAGGTGAGCGAGGCAGCGGTCCTCTGGTCGTGATCTGAGGCTGTCTGGTCGATCCACAAAGCCAGCATCTCGTTGCCGCCTGGGGTGATGAACCCGACGGCCACGATGTCGGTGGCTTCGGTCTCGATGTCCACGTCGATGTCGGCTGGGGCGGTTCCCGCCAGGAGCGTGTGGAGCCGCCCGAAGGTGGCGAAGGTGACCGGCCCGGTGGTGTCCCGGTACGTCTTGTAGGAGGTGCCGATGTCCATGCTGAGGTGCAGGACGATGGATCGTGCGTAGTACTTGGCGACCTGCACGTCGGACAGGAGCGGATTGGGGCGGGGGCAACCCGGGTCGTAGTGGACGGCGCAAAACGTGATCTCGGTAGACCAGTACTCCCCATCGAAACCGTTGGCGGCCGCGGTGTCCTTGATGCCGGCTGCGATCGTGGGGTAGTCGTCGTAGTAGCGCCCGGTAGAGGTGTTGCCGGGGGTCACGTTGTAGATCCCGTGCCATTGGATGACGTCGAACATGGCGATGACATCCGACTCGAGCAGGCTCGCCAAGTAGTCGCGGGCGTGGAAGAGCACCACGGGAGCGAGCGCCACCTTGGCCTGGGGGTCGAGCTCACGGATGACGGGGATGACCCGTTCGGCGAGGGCGAGGTAGTCGGCCGGTTCGATGCATTTGACGCCGCCCCCGCCGCAGTAGTCGGGCTCGCTCCAGATGGTGTAGTACTGGATGCGGCCGCGGTATCGATCCACCATGAACCGGACGTAGTCCAGGAAGTCCTGGATCTGGTCCTCGGTTTGGAACCGGGGTGTCGCCAGTTCCTCGCCTGCTGCGTGGCCTTCCTTGTCCCAGAAGTGGAGCATGTAGTCGACGGCGACACCCCGGTCGTTGAGGTCGTCGATGAAACGATCGAAGGCGGGGTCGATCTTGGTTTCTGAGTGGCCCCAGTCGATCGGGTCTTCGATGTCGCTGTAGGAGATGTCGATTCGGTGGACACCGGATTCGACAAACTCGGCGAGGAGCGAGTCGAACCCGGGGATATCGGGGTAGGCGGGGTAGAGGCCGACACCCAGCCTGACGTCGGTCGGGAGATCCGTCGAGGGTCGGATCACTACCGGGGAGGTCGACTGGGGGTTGCCCCGTTGGACGGCGTCGTCGGGGGTCGGTTGGGTGGTGGGGGGCGCGGCGTCGTCGGTGCCGGGCGGTTGAGTGTCGGTCGGCGTGGTCGTAGTCGCCTGGGTGGTGGAGGTCACCTCGGGGAGGGTGGTGGTCGTTGGGGCAGGGTCGGCCGCGTCGTCTCCCCCGCAGGCAGCCACCAGCAGGGCCACCACCAGGATTGCCCTGCCCAGGTTCTTCATGCCGGTTCCTCCCGAGGACGGTGCCGCTTGAGCGTACTTCCCACATCGGTCGGTCGATGAGTTGACCCCGGACCGAGAAGCGAGCAACCGATGGCTACGAGTAGCACGTGTCATGCCGTGGGAGCCCCGGATGGAGATCGAAGCATCTCGAGCGCATCACGCGATCGTGAGCTCGAATCGAACCTCAGGCAGGGCGAGTACCCCAAGATGTCACATGCGGCTGACCGCGTCGGGATTCCCCTACGTGAGGTCGGGGGAGTTGGATACCGCGATCTCCGTGTTACGGTCCTGCCGGAGATGGTGATAAGCATGTTCGTCTGTTCCGGCTGTTGCTGTACCTGTTGGTGCAGCCGTGCCGCGGGCGAACAACTCCATCTCTGACGACAGGTAGACAGCAGAGATTCGAGGCCCGTGGCAAGAAGCCCGGGCCTTTTTCTATTGAGGAGTTGGAGATGAAACGTATCTTTGCCGACATCACCGAGACCGTCGGTGGTACACCGCTCGTGGAGTTGCGGCGGATATCGCCTGAGGGCGGGGCTCGGATCGTGGCGAAGCTCGAGTCGTTCAATCCGTTGTCCAGTGTCAAGGATCGCATCGGGGTGAGCATGATTGCCGCTGCCGAGAAGGCCCGGGAGATCAGTCCGGGTGAGACCACGCTGATCGAGCCCACGAGCGGCAACACCGGCATAGCTCTGGCCTTCGCAGCGGCTGCCAGGGGCTACCGACTGGTGCTCACCATGCCCGAGACAATGAGCGTGGAACGTCGGGACCTGTTGAGGATGCTGGGTGCCGAGGTCGTGCTCACCCCCGGCAGCGAAGGCATGGTCGGTGCCATTGCCAGGGCCGAACAACTGGTGGCCGAGACGCCGGGTGCGGTCATGCCCCAACAGTTCCAGAACCCGGCCAATCCTGATATTCACCGGCAAACCACCGCTGAAGAGATCTGGGCCGATACCGATGGCGAGGTCGATATCGTGGTCGCGGGTGTCGGCACCGGTGGGACGATCACCGGTATCGGTCAGGTTCTCAAGCCGCGGCGACCCAGCCTATGGATGGTGGCCGTGGAACCGGCCGATTCACCAGTGCTCTCGGGCGGGGATCCGGGGGCTCACACGATCCAAGGGATCGGAGCCGGGTTCGTCCCCGATGTGCTCGACCGTGGGGTGATCGACGAGGTCGTTCAGGTTCATGGCGAGGATGCTCTCGATGCCACGAGACAACTCGCTCGTACCGAGGGCATCCTCGCCGGGATCTCCAGCGGAGCTGCGGTGCATGCGGCGCGGGAAGTAGCTGCTCGACCCGAACACGCCGGGAAGCTGATCGTGGTCATCCTGCCGGACACCGGTGAGCGCTACCTGTCGACAGGACTGTTCCAGATGGGTGCGGAAGGAGTGGTGTCGTGATGGGTGCGGGTCGCGGATTCCTCCTACGGAGATCGATGCGATGGCCGCGGCCATTGCAGAGGATCCGTGAGGACATCAGGGCCATCTTCGATCGAGATCCGGCCGCCCGGAACGTACCCGAAGTGCTCCTCTGCACTCCAGGACTCCATGCACTGGTGCTGCACCGCCTCGCTCACCGGCTGTGGCAAGCCGGGCTCAAACTCCCGGCACGGTTCCTCAGCCACCTGAACCGGGCCTTCACCGGTATCGAGATCCACCCTGGGGCACAGATCGGACGCCGCTTCGTCATCGACCACGGTATGGGGGTAGTGATAGGCGAGACCACAGAGATCGGGGACGACGTCATGCTCTATCAGGGCGTGACACTCGGTGGCGTGAGTCTCGACAAGACAAAACGTCATCCCACCCTCTGCGATGGCGTGGTGGTGGGGGCCGGCGCCATCGTTCTGGGTCCCGTCACCGTAGGGGAAGGCGCCCGGGTGGGAGCCGGCGCCGTGGTCGTTCAAGACGTTCCTCCCGAGGCGACCGTCGTAGGCCCCACTGGTCGCGTGATCGACACGATGCAATCCGGGGAACAGGCGGTACGCACCGGCCCGACCGAGGGCAGAGGGGACCACGCGGCACGGGTGCTGGAACTACTCGCTGATCGTGTGGCGCACCTCGAGAGCCATCTGAACGGTGGAATCACGCCGGCCCCGGCGACAAGGGAACTGCGGGGTACACCGGGGGCTCTGGGATCTGGCTGTAGAGACCGGGGACATCGTCCCTGACGCGAGGATGTTCACCCCGCCACCCGGATCTGGAAGGGAATGGCGGGAGGATAGTTACACGGGTCCCGAAGCACTCCGGACATCGCCGCCTTGAGGCGATGTCGAAGCAGCACGCCCCTGGGCCGACCGAAAAACCGATGCGGCGGCTTCGATCGCGCGCCGGATGTCCGATCTCGTCTTCCCTGCTACAGATGGTCCGGTCTGACGGCGAGAACCGGACAGGGCGCCCCGAGGAGGATCTGCTGCACGTCGCTACCCAGAAGAGCCTTGCTCGTTCTCGAGCGATGTGAATACCCGACGACGAGCAGCGAAGCCCCCTCGTCTCGGGTCGCCTCGGCGAGATCCTCTGCAGGAGACATGCCTCTTACGTACTTGTGGATCTTGTGTTCGATTCCCGCCTCCGTCAGCCGGCGGTCGATCTCCTCGAGTGCCTTCTCGTGCTCCTGCAGATCCCGAATCTCGTGCTCGGTCGAGGGCCCGCTCTTGATGGAGTGGACGACGACCAGCCGAGCATCCCGCAAGTGAGCTTCGGTGATTGCCTTCTCCAGAGCCGCCCGGCCTGGAGCACGGGTCGTGTAGCCGACGACGATGGTCGGCTTGCCTGCATCGTTCGTGATTGAGGGCACCTCGTGGCTCATGGCGGCTCCTTCGTGAATCCTCTGGGGTCAACTCTAGATTGGGCGGCCAAGCCAGTGGCTATCACCGGGAAGGGGGCCGGGCGTCGCCTGCCTGCTCTCTCAGCGGCTCGAGATGACACTGAATGGGATCGACCCGATAGTGAAGTCCCGACGGGGGTCCCGAGGGGCTCCCGACGTCGCCGCACCCTGGGCAGGTGTCAGAAGATCCCACATGGAGAATCTTCCAGGCTCTGTGGACCTGCGAACCGGTCCCGGTGCGCTCTCGGGCATCCCCCGAAGTGAGACCTCCTACCGATGGATCTGTTGGGCCGATCGTTTGAGACGCGGTCCGGGCTTGCTTCAGGTTGGCTCGAACATCGTTGCAGCGAGGATCTGCGAGGACGGGGCCGGCAGGTCCTGCATTGCCTAATGGTTGGCCAGCACTACCCGGTACCGGGCTCGGTTCTGCCTCACTCGGAGAATCGCCTCGTTGACCTGCGACATGGCCATGGATTCGATCCGGGGGGTGATGACGTGCTCCTGTGCGAAGGCGAGCATCCCCTGCGTGTCGGCACGATTACCCAGGAAGGAACCGGTGATCGACAGCTGATGTGACACCAGGTCGACGACAGCGCCGGATGCATCGTCGTCGCCAGCGGCACCCAGGTGCACCGGCGAGAAGGCCACGAGCACCAGCCGCCCCTTCTTCTTGAGCGCCATCAGCAGAGTGGCCCAGTCGATACCCCCGTGCGCGGTACAGAGCAGCAGGTCGAAGCCATACTCGACCAGCTCCATGGCATCTCGGTCGGTCGAGACCAGGAAATGGTCGGCGCCGAACGCACGCGCTTCCTCCTCCTTCTCGGGTGAGGAGGAGAGGGCCGTCACCTCACCGCCGAGGGCGTGGGCGAATTGGATGGCCAGATGACCCAAGCCGCCGATGCCGACGATTCCGACCCTGTATGAAGGCCCGGTGACATACCGGCGAAGCGGCGGATAGACCGCAATGCCGGCGCACATGAGCACCGCCGCTGCCTCGGGGGCCATGCCGGCCGGGAGCGGATATGCAAACCGGCCATCCACCACCACTGCCGACGAGAAACCTCCGTAGGGCGTCCATGTCCCGCATTGGGCAATGTCCTGACAGAGGTGCTCCTCCCGCTCCAGGCACCATTCACACTGCCCGCAAGAACGGCCCTGCCACCCGATGCATACCAGATCTCCCACCTTCAACCCGGAAACCGCTTCCCCCGTCTCCGCCACACGGCCGACGATCTCGTGACCGGGCATCAAGGGGAATGAGAAAACGCCGAAGTGATTGTCGATGGCGTGGATGTCGGTGAAGCACACGCCACAGTGGGTGACCGAAACCCGGATCTCATGGTTCCCGAGTTCGGGTGCTTGGTAGTCGAATGGCTCGAGCGTTTGTCCGGCCGCTCGAGCCGCATAGCCTCGGACGATCGCCGCCGGCATCGGCGACACCTCCCCAGTCAACAGGCTCCCGACCAAGCATAGGAGCGGCCATCACCGGCCGCGGAGGAAACCCCACGGGGCGGGTGCCGCCACCAACGGTGCACCTCCCGGGTGGGCTCGTGGGAGTCGGACCCCACCCATATAGAGGCAGCCGCGCAGAGAACAGGATGCCGGCCGACTCTCGACAGATGTCCCGGGGGGCTGCCGACGTTGTCGGGCCGGGCAGAGGCCTGCCACGTGCACGCTTGCCCAGGTGTCGGCGTTCGCCGCGTCTACACCAGCGTTGCCTACTGCCCCGCTTTGTAGGAGAGCGCCTCGCCCCCCGAGGCGGTCACCGTGAGGCGGTCACCTTCGATCGCGGCGGTGAATCCGTCTCCGAGCACGGTGATGACTTGGCCGTCCTGCCACTCGACATCGCTGCGGCACTCGCCGTGGGCGCCGAACGATGTGAACTGCACCGTGTCACCCGAAACGACGTAATCACCCAAGATCTCACGGCAACCGGTGCCGCCGGTGAAGGTCCCGTCGGTGTTGAGGAGCAGCGTGGCAGGGTCGGCGGTGGCTGCCGTCGAGGTGGCCGCATCACCCTGGATGATGGTGTCGAGCACCCATGTGGGGCCGATCAGTTCGGCGGTTGGAACCGGTGGAAGCAGCTCGAATGTGTACTCGACGCCCTCGCCCGTCAATGCGACGGTTCCCCCGGACCGGGTCCAACCGGTGACGCCGAACAAGCCCCTCATGAACGTCGATTCGATCTCCATGACGGCCGGTTCGCAAGCCATCTCTGTTTGTGCGAGCTCACCGACAGAGAAGGCGCCCTCGTCGGTGGAGACGGCACCGCCGTAGCTGTTGCACGCGGCCCGCCCGCTGATATCGGAGCCGTCGATCGTCATCGTGACTCGGTACTGATCGTTCAGCGACAGGGTTGCCCCATCAACAGTGGCGGCGATCAGCACCCAGGCACCGTCGATCGTCGGGCTGTCGTCCGGTTCTTGGCCGGTAGAGGCGCCGTCGCCCGGATCGTCGGATTGAGAGGGCTCCTCGGTTCCGCAGGCCGCGAGCGCCAGAACGAAGGCGAGAAGCAGTGCGATGTTGCGCAATCTGTGATTCATGCGGATGGGACGCACGAGGTCACTGATCCGGTTCCCGTCCACCACACCAGATCGTGAGCTCAAACGGGATTCCCCACCTGGTCATGTTTCGACGGGGGTCCCGAAGGGCTCCCGACGTCACCCGGTCCTGGTCGGCCGACTCTCGAGCACACCCCTCTCGGTGAGAAGCAGGCCCCGCTCCCGACGGGGCCTGCTCCCCCGACCCGGCCGAAACAGGTCCCGGGGAAGGTCGGCCCGGGCCGCCGCCGACTGGATGGCACCCTTCGGCCTGCCGGTGATGGATCTGATCTTCTTCCGCTGCTTGGTGAGATGCGCCACCACCGAATGCAGGGCGTCACCTCTTCCCTGAGTTACCGGGCCGGCTGACCGGTCGGTCTACGGCGCTGAGACCCGGAACACCTTGTCGTGCACTCGCACCCGGTCGATCACCCGAATCCCGACCTGGTCGCCGGCAGTCGCCGTCTCGACCGATTCGTGCTCGACCTGCATCGACTCGATGGCCTGCTCAAAGTTGGTGGTGTGCCCGATGACAGAGATGGTGTCGCCGATCTTGAGTTGTCCCTCGATGATCGAGACCCCGGCAACGCCTGCCTTGTTGAAGTAGTGCGTTACTTCTCCGACTGGCTGTTCACTCATTGCGGCCTCCTCCAAATGCCTCTCCACCATTCTCGTCCCATCGGTGGACGGGTGAGGCTCACACCTCACATTCCCCCCGATCTCCTCCATCCAATACCCCTACCCCGAGTCACAAAGACATGTTCCAAAGAGGAGATGAGAAC
>CBDUUY010000071.1:0-9978 GCA_965370535.1 uncultured bacterium | reverse complement strand
ACACCCCGCAGGGTGATCAACTCGCCGAGCCACATTATGAAGGCCGTGCCGGCCGTCATCGTCAGCACCATGATCAGCACCCGGCCCGGGGTGTATTCGGTGATGAGAGGTATAGCGCCGGTACCCAGCACCGAGTTCGGCCTGCTGAGCAGGAAGGTGATGCCGGTGGACTGCAGCAGCGCCAGGACCACCGTGATGTAGCGGGTCCACTGGGTGATCACCTTGCGACCGGCCTCACCCTCCTCCTGGAGGCGCTGCAATTTGGGAATCACAACCGCCAGCAACTGCATGATGATCGACGAGGTGATGTACGGCATGATCCCGAGGGAGAACACCGAGAACACCTCTAGTGCTCCACCCGAGAACAGGTTGAGCAGGCCGACGATGCCTGATGCCTCAGCCTGCTCGGCGAACGCCTGCACGGCGGCCGGGTCCACGCCGGGCACGGGCACGGCCGCACCGATCCTGTAGGCGGCAAAGATGAACAGGGTGAAGAGGATCTTGTTCCGGAGATCCCGGATTCGGAACATGTTCCGATAGACGGACAGCATGGTTCTTTATGTCTCCCGCGAAAGCCCCGGCGACTCTATCTCACCTGGGAACCGTGTCACTCGACTACCTCGACCGTGCCTCCGGCCGCCTGAATCTTCTCGACGGCGCCGAGGCTGAATGCGTGGGCCCGCACCGTCAGTTCTTTCTTCAACTCGCCCTCGCCGAGCACCTTGATGCGGCCACGCTTCTTGACGAGGCCCCTGGAGCGCAACTCGTCGGGGCCCACGGTGGAACCCTTGCGGAACGAGTTGAGCTTCTCGACGTTGACCAGAGCGAAGTATTCCTTGTTGAGGGGTTTGAAGCCCTTCAGTTTGGGCAGGCGCCGGTAGAGCGGCATCTGGCCACCCTCGAACCAGGCGGGGATCGAACCGCGAGCCTTGGAGCCCTTGGTCCCCCGGCCGGCGGTCTTGCCGCGTCGGCCGCCCTCGCCGCGTCCGACCCGGATCTTCGCCTTCTTGGAGCCGGGATTCGGCTTCAGGTGATGCAGCTTCATGCTTCTTCGACCTCCACGAGATGCCGGACGCGAGCCAGCAGGCCGCGCACGTCGGGCGTGTCCGGCCGCTCCACCGAATGGCGGATCTTGCGGAGCCCCAGCGTCTCCACACAGGCGCGGGTCTTGGGCTTCTGCCCGATGGTGCTTCGCACCAGTGTTATCCGCAGGTTCTTGGTCTTTTTGGCCATCATCGATCTCCGGTCTGAGCTCAGCTGCCGCTACCGGGCTTGGCCCGGGTCATCTCCACCGAGCGGTACGCCGCCAGCAGAGCCGGCGGGGTTATGTCCTCGGCGCGCTTGCCTCGCACCCTGGCGACCTCGTCGGGCCGCCGCTGGCCGAACAGCGCATTCATGGTGGCCTTTGCCACATTCAGGTGGGTCGGCGACCCCAGCGACTTCGCCAGGACATCGCGGATACCGGCCGCTTCGAGGATCTGGCGCACCGCACCACCTGCGATGACCCCGGTACCGGGGGAAGCGGGCTTGATGAGCACCCGGGAGGCACTCTGCTCGCCGATCACCTGGTGGATGATGGTGGTGCCTGCCATCGGCACCGGCTTCATCGCCTTGCGGGCGGTCTCCATCGCCTTCTGGATGGCGGTCGGAACCTCTTTGGCCTTGCCGTATCCGATGCCCACCTTGCCGGCACCGTCGCCCACCGTCACGAGTGCGGTGAATGAGAACCGGCGGCCGCCTTTGACGACCTTGGCCACCCGGTTGATGGTGATGACCCGCTCGTCGAACTGTGGCCCCTCGGACTCACGGCCCCGCGAGTCGCGCCGTCGTGAGTTTCTAGAAGTCAAAACTTCAGTCCTTCCTCTCGGGCGGTGTCGGCGAGTGCCTTGACCCGCCCGTGATACTTGAGCCCGCCCCGGTCGAAGACCACCTCTTCGATCCCAATGGTCTTGGCCCTCTCGGCGATCAATCGGCCTACTTCGGCTGCGGTCTCCACAGTGAGCGTACGATCCCGCAACCCGGCCTCTTGCGACGAAGCGGTTGCCATCGTGTGGCCGGCCACGTCGTCGATGAGTTGCGTCGAGATGTAACGGTTGCTCCGGAACACGGCCAGCCTGGGCCGGGTAGCGGTGCCTTTCACCTTCTTGCGAACCCGGAAGTGCCTGCGGCTGCGTGCTTGGGTCCGTGAACCTCTCATCGAGCCACCCCTGCCTTGCCGGCTTTACGCCGGACGTACTCATCGACGTACCTGATGCCCTTGCCCTTGTAGGGCTCCGGCGGGCGCACCGAGCGGATGTCGGCAGCCATCTGGCCGACCTTCTGCTTGTCGATGCCCTTCACGATGATCTTGGTGGGCTCGGGAACCTCTATCTCGATGCCCTCAGGGGTGTGCAACAGCACCGGGTGGGAGAAACCCACCAGCAGTTCGATGGATTTTCCCTTGAGTGAGGCCCTGTAGCCGACGCCGACCGTCTTCAGTTCCTTGACGTAGCCCTCGGAGACACCGATGACCATGTTGGCGATCAACGACCTGGTCAGGCCGTGCAGCGCACGAGACTCTCGCTCCTCATCGTGACGTGTCACGGTGAGAATGCCGTCGTCGACGGCAACCGTCATCTTTTCGGAGAAGGTGCGGGTCAGTGTTCCCTTGGAGCCCTTGACGGTCACCGTGGTGCCGGTGATGGCGACATCGACGCCCGGTGGCAGGGTGATGGGTGCGCTACCGATACGGCTCATTACCAGACCTCAAAAAGGAGCTCGCCGCCCAGACGCCGACGACGGGCCTCGCTGTCGGAAAGGAGGCCCTGGCTGGTGGAGATAACCACCACACCGAGGCCGCCCTGCACCCGCGGCAGGTCTTCGGCGCCCTTGTACACCCGGCCGCCCGGCTTGGAGAGCCGACGGAGGCCTCTGACGACCCGGGAGCGATCGGGGAGATACTTCAGTTTCAGTTCGAGATCACGCTTGACGCCCGAGGGTTTCACCTCGTAGCCCTCGATGTAACCCTCGGCGGCGAGGACTTTGGCGACCTCTTCCTTGAGTTTCGAGGAGGGCATGACGACCGTCTCGTGCAACGCCTGGTTGGCGTTGCGAATCCGGGTCAGCATGTCTGCGATGGGGTCGGTCATCATCGCTACCACGACGCCTTTCTCACACCAGGGAGTTCACCCTTGTGGGCGAGTTCCCGCACACAGATTCGGCACATGCCGAACTTGCGCAGGTAGGCACGGGAACGGCCGCAACGGCCGCACCTGCTGTATGCCCGGCTCTTGAACTTGGGCTTCCTGTTCGCCTTGGCGATCAGTGATTTCTTCGCCATCACACACCTGCCTGCTGGCGGCGGAACGGGAACCCGAATGCTTCGAGCAACAACCGCCCGCCTTCGTCATCTTTGGCTGTGGTGCCGATGGTCACGTCCATGCCGCGAACCTTCACCACCTTGTCGTAATCGATCTCGGGGAAGATCAACTGTTCGGTCACCCCGAACGAGTAGTTGCCCCGCCCGTCGAAAGAGTTGGGGTTGAGGCCCCTGAAGTCACGAATCCTCGGGATCGCAACGGCGATCAACCGGTCGAGGAACTCCCACATCCGGTCGCCTCGCAGCGTCGCCGACACACCCACTGCCATACCCTCGCGCAGCTTGAAGTTGGCGATCGATTTGCGGGACCTGTTCACCTTGGGCCGCTGGCCGGTGATGATGGCCAGGTCCTCGACGGCGGCGTCGATCAGCTTCGAATCGTTGATCGCCTCGCCGACACCCATGTTGACCACGATCTTGTCGAGGGTCGGCACCAGCATGGGGTTGGTGACGCCCATCTTCTTCTTGAGTTCCTCGTGCACCTCTGAGCGGTACTTGTCTCTGAGGCGGGCGCTCACAGGTCACCTCCACACTTGGAGCACACGCGCCGCTTGTGGCCGCCGGCATCCAGCATGTGACTGATGCGAGTCGGGCCGCAGGTGGGGCACATGATCATCACGTTCGATGCATCGATCGGCATGTCCTTGTCGACGATGCCGCCCTGCATGGTCTGGCCGCGAGGTTTGGTGTGGCGTTTGGCGGTGGCCACGCCCTCCACGATGATCTTGCCCCGGCCGGGGAAGATCTGGGCGATACGTGACTCCTTGCCGGCGTCCTTGCCGCGGATGACCTTCACCTGGTCTCCGGTGCGCAGTTCCATCACAGCACCTCCGGGGCCAGCGAGACGATTCTCATGAACCTGCGATCACGCAACTCGCGGCCCACCGGGCCGAAGATGCGGGTGCCGAGCGGCTGCTCCTGCTCGTTGATGAGCACGCAGGCGTTGTCGTCGAAACGGATGTAGGTGCCGTCCTGGCGGCGGATCTCCTTACGGGTGCGCACCACCACGGCCTTGACTACTTCACCGCGCTTGACGGCACCGCCGGGAATGGCTTCTTTGACCGTGGCCACGATGATGTCGCCCAGGCGGGCGTAGCGCCGCCCGGATCCGCCGAGCACACGGATGCACAGCACCTCTTTGGCTCCTGTGTTGTCCGCCACCTTGAGGCGGCTCTCCTGTTGGATCATCGGGCTCGCTCCACGATCTCTGCCACCCGCCAGTGCTTGGTCTTGGACAGCGGACGGGTTTCCATCACCCGCACGGTGTCCCCGACACGGGCATCGTTGGCCTCGTCATGCACATGCAGGCGCTTGCGGCGCCGCACAGTCTTCGAGTACCTGGCATGGCGGATCGCCTCGGTGATCTCGACCGTGATGGTCTTGTCGCGTTCATCGGATACGACGACACCGGTCCGTGTTTTCCTGGCCCTGCGATCAGCCATCAGCCTGCTCCTCCTGCTGTGCCTCCCACGCTGCGATCTCCTGCTGGCGCATCACCGTGGCGACACGGGCCACCTCACGTCTCACCTGACGGAGGCGGGCCGTGTTGTCGAGCTGGTTGGTGGCCATTTGGAAGCGGAGATTGAACAGCTCCTCTTTGCCTTCGTCCAGCTTCTCGGTGAGCTCCTCGTAGGTGAGGTCGCGCATCTCTGTAGCCTTCATACGTCTTCTCGCTTCACGAACTTGCATCTCACCGGCAGCTTGTTGCCCGCCAGCCGCATCGCCTCACGGGCGAGGTCTTCTTCTACGCCCGACAGTTCGAACATCACCCGGCCGGGCCTCACCACAGCGACCCAGAACTCGGGGTTGCCCTTGCCGGAGCCCATCCGGGTCTCCGCCGGCTTCTGGGTGACCGGCTTGTCCGGGAACAGGTTGATCCAGACCTTGCCGCCACGTTTGATGTGACGGGTCATGGCGATACGGGCAGCCTCGATCTGGCGGGCGGTGATCCAGCCGGGCTCGATGGTCTGCAGGCCGAAGTCACCGAAATGCACCCGGGTCCCACCCTTGGCCATCCCGCGCAACTTGCCGCGATGCTGTTTGCGCCACTTGGTCCGCTTGGGCATCAACATCAGCTGGTCTCCTCGTCGGTGGACTCGGGGGCCTGCTCAGCTGCGGCGTCCGCATCGGTGGTGATCTCCTCGGCGGCTTCGGCAACGGCCTCGACCGTTTCCACAACAGCCTCGGGGGCCGAGGCTGCCGCCTCGGTTGTGGTCTCCTCGACGGCCTCGGCGACTGCTTCCGCGGCCGACTTGGTGGACTCGACGAGAGTCTCCTTGGACGTCTGACGCTCCTCGGCGAATTCGCTGGCGGCACCGGCCGCATCGACCCGCTTGCCGCCACCGCCCTTGACCAGACGCTTGCCGCCCTCACGACGTTTGCCGCCACCGGCCTCGATGAGACGTTTGCCGCCACCGGCCTCGATGAGGCCGCGGGGCTTCTCGCCTGCCGCCTTCTCGGCGCGGGCCTTGGCCGGGGCACGGCGGCCCGGGCCGCCGGCTGCCAGTGCAGCCTCGGCTGCGATCTTCTCACGGGTCGCCGACAGTGACGGGAGCACATCGCCCTTGTAGATATGCACCTTGACGCCGATGGCGCCGACGGAGGTGCGGGCGGTGGCGGTCCCGAAGTCGATATCGGCCCGCAGAGTGTGGAGAGGCACCCGCCCCTCCCGGTACCACTCGCGGCGGCCCATGTCGGCGCCGCCGAGGCGGCCGGAGCACTGCACCCGGACTCCCTGGGCGCCGGCCCTCATCGCGGTCTGCACGGCACGCTTCATGGCACGCCGGAACGAGACCCGGCCCTGCAACTGGTCGGCGATGCCGCGGGCCAGCAACTGGGCGTCGGTCTCGGGGTCCTGGACCTCGATGACGTTGATCTTGATGATCCGGTTGGTCAATTTCTCGAGCAGGTTGCGGAGCCTCTCCACCTCGGAGCCGCTGCGGCCGATCACCACACCGGGGCGGCCCGTGTGGATATCGATCTGCACCTTCTTGTCACCGATGCGCTCGATCTCGATGCGCGAGACGGCGCCCCTGGTGAGTTCGTCCTCGAGGGACTTCCTGATGGCGGCGTCCTCTAGTACCTGAGACGCATAGTCGGTGTCGCTGTACCAACGTGAGGTCCAGTCGGTGATGATCCCGAGACGGAGGCCGTATGGGTGGATCTTCTGACCCATTAGATATCCCCTTCCTCCTCTTCGCGGTCGTCGCCGACCACGATCGTGATGTGACTGGTGCGTTTGAGTATCTGCGTCGCCCGTCCCCGGGCCCGGGGACGATAGCGCTTCAACGTGGGGCCCTCGTCTGCAAAGGCCTCCACTACGAACAGCTCCTCGGAATCGAGTGCATGGTTGTGGGCGGCGTTGGCCACCGCCGACTCCAACGCCTTGCTGATCGGGTCGGCGGCCCGCCGTTGGGTGAACCGCAGCACGTCGCGGGCCTCGACGACCGGGAGTCCCCGGACGAGGTCGAGCACACGCCGAACCTTGAACGGCGACTGGCGGATGAACCGGGCGCTGGCGTGCACCTTCATCGTTTCCTCACCGCCGCTCCGGCATGGCCGCGGAAGGTGCGCGTCGGCGCAAACTCTCCCAGCTTGTGGCCCACCATCGACTCGGTCACGTAGACAGGCACATGCTTGCGACCGTCGTGAACCGCCAGGGTGTGGCCGACCATCTCCGGGATGATCGTTGAACGGCGGCTCCAGGTCTTGATGACCCGCTTGTCGTTGGTCGCGTTTGCCTGTTCGATCTTCTTGAGGAGGTGCTCGTCGACAAACGGCCCCTTCTTCAGGCTGCGCGCCATGGCTACCTCCTCCCCTTCTTCGTGCGGCGCCGCACGATGTACTTGTTGGAATCCTTGTTCTTCTTGCGGGTCCGCCCCTCCGGCTTGCCCCATGGGCTCGTCGGATGGCGGCCACCACTGCTCTTGCCCTCGCCACCGCCGAGTGGGTGGTCTACGGGGTTCATGGCGACACCGCGGCTCTGCGGGCGGACGCCCTTCCAGCGGCTCACTCCGGCCTTGCCGCCCTTGATCAACTCGGCCTCGGGGTTGCCGACCTGGCCGACCGAGGCCCGGCAGTCGAGAGGCACGTTGCGCATCTCGCCCGAAGGAAGCCTCAGCAGGGCCATCGTGCCCTCCTTGGCCACCAACTGGATGGCGGTGCCTGCCGAGCGGCCCAACTTTGCGCCGCCGCCGGGGCGCAACTCGACGGCATGCACCTGGGTGCCCGCCGGGATGTTGCGCAGCGGAAGGGCATTGCCGGGGCGGATCTCGGCGCTCGAACCGGACTCGAGCACGTCGCCGACCTTCACCTGCAGCGGGGCCAGGATGTAGGCCTTCTCGCCGTCGTGGTAGTGCAGCAGGGCGATGCGAGCATTCCTGTTGGGGTCGTACTCGATGGCCTTGACCGTGGCGGGGATGCCGTCCTTGACACGGCGGAAATCGACGATGCGATACCGGCGCTTGTGACCGCCGCCGCGATGGCGCGAGGTCGTGCGGCCGTACGAGTTGCGGCCCCCGGTGGACGTCTTCTTCTCCAGCAGGCTCTTCTCCGGCTTGCTCCGGGTGATCTCGGAGAAGTCCGAGACGGTGCGGAACCGGCGGCCCGGTGATGTCGGTTTGTACTTCTTAACACCCATCACTACACCCCGAAGATGTCGATCTCATTGCCGGCGGCGAGCGTCACCATCGCCCGCTTGGTGTCGCGGCGTTTGCCGTAGACCCAACCGGTGCGTTTGCGCTTGCCCTTGCGGTTCATCGTGTTGACCCTGACGACCTTGACCCCGAAGATCGTCTGGATCGCCTGCTTGATCTCCGTCTTGGAGGCACGCGGGTCCACGAGGAACGTGTAAGTGTTGTGATCCTCGACCAGGTCGTAGGACTTCTCCGATACGACCGGTTCGCGGATGATGTCCCGAGGGTTCTTGCTCATGCGTCCTCACCGCCTTCGTCTTCCCGTACGAAGTCGGTCTCGCTCGGGTCGTAGGACGTGTGGCCGCCGACCATGCCGATGGTGGCTTCGGTGAACACGATGGTGTCCGCCCACAGCACGTCGTACGTGTTCAACTGGCCCACCTTCAGCGTGCGCACCGTCTTCAAGTTCCGCATCGAACGGACGACGATGGCATCACCGGCGCCGAGCACGACCAGAGCCTTGCCACCTGCGCCGATCGCCGACAGCAACTCGACCGCCGGCCTGGTCTTGGGAGTGTCCCAGTCGAAGGCCTGCACGATCTTGACCTGCTCTTCGGCCGCCCTGGCGCTCAGTGCGCTGTAGAGGGCGAGCCTCTTCATCTTCTTGGGGGTCCGCTGTGCGTACGACCGGGGCTTGGGGCCGAACACGACGCCGCCGCCCCTCCACTGCGGGGAACGGATCGAACCGTGGCGGGCACGGCCGAGGCCCTTCTGACGCCACGGCTTGCGGCCGCCGCCTCGAACCTCCGCGCGGGTCTTGGTGTTGGCGGTGCCGCTGCGGCCTGCGGCCCGCTGGGCGGTGACCACCTGGTGCATCACGGCCACGTTGGGTTCGATGCCGAACATCTCGGCGTCGAGTGCCATCTCGCCGGTCGCCTCGCCGCTGGACGAGTAGACCTTGGCCATCGGGGTGTCAGCCACGAGCCTTCACCGCCTTCCGCACGAGTACGACCGCGCCTTTGGTGCCGGGGACGGCGCCTTTCAGCATCAGCAGGCCACGCTCGGGATCCACCTTGATGACCTCGAGGTTGAGGACCGTCTGCTGCTCTCCACCCATACGTCCGGCCATCTTCATGCCCTTGAACACCCTGGCGGGTGTGGCGCAGGCTCCGATGGAACCGGGGGCCCTGTGCACCCGATGGGCACCGTGGCTGGCGGGCTGGCCTTTGAAGTTGTGCCGCTTCATGACACCTGAGAAGCCTTTGCCCTTGGTGACACCGGCCACATCGGCCCTTGCGCCCGCCTCGAGGACGTCGGCCACCGAGATCTCCTGTCCGACTTCGTATTCGTCGGGATCGTCCACCCGGACTTCGACGAGGTGGCGATGCGGAGTCACATTGGCCTTGCGGTAGTGCCCGGCCATCGGGCGCGTCGCCCGGTGCTCTGGGATCTCCCGGTAGGCGATCTGAATCGCACCGTACCCGTCCGTGTCTGGGCGCTTCACCTGCACGACGCGACATGGCCCGGCCTTGATGACGGTGACCGGGATGGCCCGGGACTCGTCATCGAAGATCTGGGTCATGCCCAGTTTTTCGCCGAGGATCGCTTTCACGTCTTGATCTCCACTTCAACTCCGGCCGGCAGGTCGAGGCGCATCAACGAGTCGACCGTCTTGGGGGTCGGGTCGAGGATGTCTATGAGCCTCTTGTGAATACGCATCTCGAAATGCTCCCGTGAGTCCTTGTGAACGTGCGGACCGCGGATCACGCAATACCGGTGAATCTCGGTGGGCAGCGGAACGGGGCCCTTGATGCGGGCCTGTGTGCGGATCACGGTCTCAGCGATCTTGCGCGCCGACTCATCGACCACCTCGTGGTCGTATGCCTTGAGCCGAATCCGGATCCTGTGGTCGTTTGCCACCGTGTGCTCCTACTACTTGTTGATCTTGGTGACGCGGCCTGCACCGACGGTGCGGCCACCCTCACG
>CBDUUY010000070.1:0-10020 GCA_965370535.1 uncultured bacterium | reverse complement strand
GCTGCCGACGAAGACGCAGAGAACCAAGACGACGAGGAGAAGGCCACGGGCGAGGAGGGCTGACCCTCCGGCGCCCCGGCTGAGGACTGACTATGCGCGTATATGAATTGGCCCGCGAACTGGGCCTTGAATCGAAGGAAGTGCTGGAGCGCGCTGTCGAACTGGGGGTCGAGGCGAAGACCGCATCGTCCGGTCTCGACGACGAGGCGGCCGGCCTGATCAAGCTGTCTTATGAAGACGACAAGGGGAGCACCGCCCCCGCCGAGGAGGCCGCTCCCGTCGAGGAGGCTCCTCCGGTAGAGGAGGCCGCTGCCCCCGTGGCGGAGGCTGCCCCGGAGACGGCTCCCGCCCCCGCAGCCAAGACCGCCCCCGCTGCCGACGCCGATGCGCCGCGGCCCCGCCGCACTCTCAAGGTGGTAGAGGGCATCACCGTTCAGGAGTTCGCCGAATTGGCCCGATGCCCTATGGGCCTGGTCGTCAAGGGCCTCATCGAGCGCGGCCAGATGGCCGGTGCCTCCCAGCCGATCCCGGCCGCCTACCTCACCGATGTGGCCGCCGACCTCGGCTTCGACGTGGAGATCACCTCCGCTGTTCCCGAAGAGGTCGAGGAGACCCCGTTGGTGCGGGCCAAGGTGGTCTTCGACGACGATCCCGACGATCTGGTGCCGCGTCCCCCGGTGGTGACCGTCATGGGCCATGTGGATCACGGCAAGACCAAGTTGCTCGATGCCATCCGGGTCACCGACGTAGTTGCCGGTGAAGCCGGTGGCATCACCCAGCACATCGGTGCGTATCAAGTTGACAGCGGAGGCCGCAAGATCACCTTCATCGACACCCCGGGTCACGAGGCGTTCACCACGCTGCGGGCCAGGGGGGCCGAGATAACCGACATCGTGGTGCTGGTGGTGGCAGCAGACGATGGTGTCATGCCGCAGACGGTCGAGGCCATCGACCACTCCAAAGCGGCCGATGTGCCGATCATCGTGGCCATCAACAAGATGGACCTGCCCGCCGCCGACCCCTATCAGGTGCGGGCCCAACTCACCGAACACGGGTTGGTCGTCGAGGATCTGGGCGGCGATATCGTCAACGTGGAGATGTCTGCCCTGGAGGGCACCGGTATCGAGGAGTTGTTGGAGTACATCGATCTGATCGCCGAGGTGGAGGGCTTCTCCGCCAACCCCGGGGCCGATGCGTTCGGCACGGTCATCGAGGCACAGATTGAGAAGGGGCGGGGCCCGGTGGCCACCCTCATCGTCCAGCGCGGCACATTGAAGCGGGGTGACTCGCTGACGGCCGGGGCCGTGGCCGGTCGGGTGAGGGCGATGTTCGATGAGAACGGCCAGCAGGTGCAAGAGGCCGGCCCCAGTACCCCGGTGCTGGTCATGGGCTGGGATGAGGTGCCGTCTGCCGGCGATCACTTCAGGGTGGTGGCGGACGATCGCACCGCCCGCACGATGGCCGAGCGGCGCAAGGCCGAGATGCGGGCCGAGAATCTGGTCGTGCCCACGGCGGCCGAGCGTCTCCAGATGCTCATCGACGATCTGCGGACCAGCGACCACGCCGAGTTGCGGATCATCGTCAAGGTAGATGCCCACGGTTCGTTGGAAGCAATCCGGGAAGCGGTCGGCAAGATCGGCAGGGAGGATGCCCGCACCACCGTCATCCACGGCGCCGTAGGCAGCATCAACGAGAACGATGTGGTGCTGGCAGAGGCGACCGAGTCGATCATCTTCGGCTTCAACGTGCGTCCGGACGGCAAGACCCGTCGGGCCGCCGAGGCTGCAGGCATCGAGGTTCGCACATACCAGATCATCTACGAGTTGCTGGACGACATCGAGGCGATGCTGGTGGGCAAACTGGCTCCCGAAAAGGTGGAGACGGTGCTTGGTGTGGCCGAGGTGCGTGCCACCTTCCGGGCTCCCAGATTCGGCCTCGTCGCAGGCTCATATGTCACCGAAGGCGACATCCCCAGGGGTGCCAGGGTCCGGCTGCTGCGGAACGGTGTGGTCGTCTACGACGGCCGTATCGGATCACTGCGCCGCTTCAAGGACGATGTGCCCAACGTGGCTGCGGGCTTCGAGTGCGGCATCGGCCTCGAGAACTTCAAGGACGTCAAGGAAGGCGATCACATCGAGGCCTACGAGGTCCGTGAGATCGCCCGTACCTGAGTGGGCCGATGTACGCCGCTGCGGTCAGGCTGGAACTGCGTATCCCGGGTGTTCGCTCGCTCAAGGCGAAGCGCCGGGTGCTGAAGGGGTTGTCGTCGATGCTGATGGGGTCGTTCCCCGTGGCCGTGAGCGAGGTGGATCATCAGGACCACTGGCAGCGCGCCACCCTGGGTGTGGCGATGGTGGCGCCCCAGGCCGGCCGCCTGGAGCATTTGATCCACGGCGTACAGCGCGCCATGCTCGATCATCAGGACGTGGAGTTGCTCGAGATGGGTGTGTCCTACATGGAGGAGCGATGACCAGTCCCTTCCTGCGCCGGGCCAACGAGTCCCTGAAGGAGGCGATCGCCGACGAGGTGTCCCGCCTCAAGGACCCCGGTCTGGGTTTTGTCACAATCACCGGGGTGGACACCGCCCCCGATCTGCGCAGCGCCAAGGTGTTCTATTCGGTGCTGGGAGACGAGGATGAGGCCGAATCGACCGCCAGGGCGTTGGAACGGGCCAGGCCCCGTGTGCGCTCGGAGATCGGCAAACGGGTACGGCTCAAGTACCTGCCCGAACTGCGGTTCGAACCCGACTACGCCATCGAGCAGGGTCTGCGCATCGACCGCCTGCTGGCCGAGATCCACGAGCAGGAGGAATCAGGGTGACCGCCGAAGCCATGCACGAGGCCGTCTCGGTTCTGGCGGGGGCCGAGAGCATTGCCGTTTCATGTCATGTGGGGCCGGACGGGGATGCCCTGGGCTCGGCGCTGGGGTTCGCTCACGCCGCCCGCAAGGCAGGCAAGCAGGCGGTCGCCTCGTTCGGCGGGCCGTTCGAGGTGCCGGAGGCGTCCCGCTTCTTGGACCTGGAACCACTGGTTCACCCCGCGGAGTTTCCGGCCGAACCCGAGGTGATGGTGGTCTTCGACCTGGGCGTCGGCTATCGACTGGGCAATCTGGCAAAGAACGCCTCGAAGGCCGGGAAGCTGATCGTGGTGGATCACCACCCCAACCCGGATGAGGATTTCGGGCACATCCAGATAATCGACACGACTGCCGGGGCCGCTGCCCAGTTGTGTGCCTATCTGATCCGGGATCTCGGCTGGCCCCTCGACGAGACGGTCGCCCGCTGCCTGCTGACCGGCATCGTCACCGACACCGGACGCTTCCAGTACTCGTCTACAGACGGGCGGATCATGCGCCTGGCAGCCGATCTGCTCGACATCGGGGTGCGCCCCGAGATGATCGGCCAGGAGGTGTACGAGTCGGTGCCGTTCGGCTATCTGGCGGCAGCCTCGGCCGTGCTGGGCCGGGCGGTGCTGGATGAGGACCTGGGCCTGGTCTGGTCGGTCGTCTACCGGGCCGATCTCGAGAAGGCCGGCATCGGGCCTGGGGATCTGGACCCGCTCATCGACGACCTGCGGATCGCCAGGGAGGCGGGGGTGGCGGTGCTGATGAAAGAGATCGATGGAGGCTTCAAGGCCAGCATGCGCTCGCGGGGCGAGGTGGATGTGGGGGCGATCGCTGCTGCGGAAGGCGGCGGCGGGCACCACAACGCTGCGGGGTTCACCACGGCCGGCGACCCGGATGTGGCAATCGAGCGGATTCGGGCGAAGTTGCGTGGCTGACGGATTCCTGCTGGTGGACAAGCCGGGGGACTGGACCTCCCACGACGTGGTCGCCAAGGCCCGCCGCCTGCTGGGCCAGAAGAAGGTGGGCCACGCCGGCACGCTGGATCCGATGGCGACCGGCTTGCTGGTGCTGGGCCTGGGCAGGGCCACCCGTCTGCTGCGCTTCGTCCAGGACGGGGCCAAGACCTACATCGCCAGGGCGTTGTTCGGTGTGGCGACCGACTCCTTGGATGCCGACGGATCGGTGCTCGATCGTGAGCCGATGCCGGTGAGCCGGGCCGATGTGGAACACGCCACCGAACGGTTCGTCGGCGACATCCACCAGATCCCCCCGATGGTGTCGGCGGTGAAGGTGGCAGGCCGGCGCCTGTACGAACTGGCCCGGGAGGGTGTGGAGATCGAGCGCGAGGCGCGTCCCGTCACGATCCATGAGATCCGGGTCGTCGATTTCGCCCCCAGCGATTACCCCGAGGTGGAGTTCCTGGTCCGCTGCGGGAGCGGCACCTACATCCGCACTCTGGCCGACGACATCGCCAGGGCGCTCGGGGGCCGGGCCCACCTGACCGCCCTGCGCCGGACCCGGATCGGGGCGCTGGATGTATCGGCGGCGGCCTCGATAGAGACCCTGGAGTCGGCGGCAGCCGACGATGAGATCGACCGGCATGTGATGGCTCCTGCGGCGGGCCTGGCAGACATGCCGGCGGTCACCGTGCCCGGGGACGTGGAACGCGGGGTGCGCCACGGCACGCCGTTCCCGGCGGCGGTGCTGGGGGCGGGAGAGGGATGTTTTCGGGTGCTCGACGGTGCGGGCGACCTGCTGGCCGTCTACCGTGTCGCCGGCGAATCAGCGAGAGCAGAGGTGGTCCTGGCGTGAGGGTGCTGCACGGAGACCCGGCTTCATGGGATGCGGGCGGTCCGCATGCGGTGAGCGTCGGCGTGTTCGACGGCGTACATCTTGGTCACAGGCACTTGTTCGGCCGTCTGAAGGAAGGGGCCGAGAAGCGGGATATCTCCGTGGGTCTGGTCACCTTCGACCGCCACCCTCTGGCGGTGATCGCTCCCGAGCACGCCCCCCCTCTGATCACCTCGCTGGAACGGCGCCTGGAGTTGTTCGAGGAATACGGCATCGGCACGGTCGGCGTGCTGCCGTTCGTCGACCGGATCCGCACCCAGACCCCGGAGGAATTCGTATCTGAAGTGTTGATAGAGGGGATGGGCGCACGCCTGGTGCTGGTGGGCAAAGACTTCCGCTTCGGCAGGGATCGGGCCGGTGACATCGAGGTGATGGCCGACCTGGGAACCGACATGGGGTTCGACGTCGAGCCGATCGTGTTGATCGACGGCAGCGGGCCGCTGTCATCCACCCACATCCGATCTCTGATCGCCGAAGGCGACGTCACCGGGGCTGCCGAGGCTCTGGACCATGCCTTCGAGTTGCGGGGCAGGCTGGCGTACGGCGATGAGCAGGCGGGGTTGCCCACCGCCGGCTTGGAGGTGCCTCCGGGCATGGCGATTCCCGGGCGAGGGGCATTTGCGGTGCGGGTGTCGCCGGGGGGTGACGAGTGGGCCCGGGGCGTGGGGTACACCGGGGTCCGGCCCGTCTCCGCTGCCGGCAGGGAGACCGTGGTGTTGCACCTGATCGATCGAGAGGTGTACCCGCAGGGCGCGTCGATCCGCATGCAGTTCGTCGGCCGAATCCGCGACGAATCGGATTACCCGGTATCCGGAGAGCCGGCTGCGCAGATGGGTCGGGACATCGCAGAGGCCCGCCGCCTGCTCGGCTGAGCGCACCCCTTGACCTGGGCCGCTGTGGCCTGCAACCTGTGGCTGCCCCGCATTCCCCGAGAGGAGTGCTGCGTGCTGGCCCCCCTGCTCACCATCGTGCTGGCGATGGTTCCATCCGCCGACGGTGCCCACCTGGCCCCCGGCCCCGCCGAACCGGAACCGCCGGTGGTGGCCCCGGCTCCCACGGCCCCGGCCCCCACCCCGGTCGAAGCGCCGCTGGTGTCTCTGGCGGCGATCGCCGCTGCGGCGGCGGTTCTGGCCGGGGGTTTGCTGCGGTTCACCGGGGAAGATGAACCCGTCCCCGGTGACGCCCTGGGCCTGGCAGACGATCCGCTGGTGGTGTTCGTGCCGGGTCACGGCAACCCCGGCCCGGAGACCTTTGCCGACCTGGCCGATCTGATGGACCTGGAACCCGAGGATTACCGCGTGTTCGACTACCGCTGGATGGTGGAGACCACCGACCACGTCCATGCCTCGCAGGCGGCGGGCATCGACGACATCGCCGATGCCCTCAACGCCTACCTTGCCGGTCTGGCCGATGGTGAGCGCGACCTGTACCTGGTGGGCTTCTCCAAGGGAGGGGCGGGCATCGCCGAGTTGGTGAGCCGCTGGGACAACGGTGCCCCGTACCCGGTGGACGGAGTCGTCGGGGCGGCGCTGCTGGAGCCTCCGATATCGGGAGGATTCCAGGGTGTCGTCCAGAGCCTGGGGCGGTTCGTGGGGCCGATCCCCGACGACGGTGGCTACACGCCTCTCGAATGTGATTGGTCGGGCCTGCGCTGCACAGACAACCGGGACCACCTGGGGGAGGCCTCGGGGGTGGAGGTCCTGGTTCTGCGCAACCCCAGGGCGGGTATCACCAACTTCGATGACAAACCTGAGGGATTGCGGGTGTACGACGTGCCGGATCAGGGAAGGGGGCCGCTGGCCTCGGTGTTCCACAACCCGTTCAGCTACTCCTCCAGGGTCGCTGAGGCGCACGATGCGGTGCTGCACGATCAGAGGGTGGCCAACTGCATCCGGGCGGAGATGGCCGAACTGGGATCGTGTGACATCGGCCCCACGGCGAAGCGGGTGCCGTGGGTGAGGTCGGACGGCGGCGGGTGGAGTCGCGCGATGCCGGCGGCCGGTTAGAAACCCCGCTTAACATCGTCGGGATGGGAGATCAGCACATCAGATCGGGCAGTCCCTATGAGGCCACCTACGGGTTCAGCAGAGCGGTCCGGGTGGGGGACAGGGTGATCGTGGCCGGCACTGCCCCGATTCCTCCTGAGGGGGAGGAGGTCGCCGCCACCGCCTATGAGCAGATGCTCCGCTGCGGCGAGATCATGCTGGGCGCCCTGGGGCAGGCCGGTGCGGCTGCGGGCGATGTGGTCAGGACCCGCATGTTCATCATCGACCCGGCGGATGCCGACGAGGTCGGCCGGGCGCATCAGCAGGTGTTCGGGGAAGCATCCCCCGCAGCCACGATGGTGGTGGTGGCCGGTCTGCTCGATCCGGCCTGGCTGGTCGAGGCCGAAGCAGAGGCGATGATCCGCAGTTAGCGGCGCCATCCGGCGAGGTCGGTGGGTGGCCGGCGATCTGAGGAGCGGCTTGGCCCGGCAAATGCCAGGCTTGTGACCCGGGGGGGAGGTGCTATGCTGCGCTTCCGCCGGGACAGATCCTGGCGTCTTCTTATGCGAGAATCACAAACGATCGTCGACGACTTCGGCACGCACGCCACCGACACCGGTTCGCCGGAAGTCCAAGTGGCGTTGGTGACCGAACGCATCAATCACCTCACCGAGCACCTGAAGGTCCATAAGAAGGACAATCACAGCCGGCGGGGCCTGTTGATGATGGTCGGCAAGCGTCGCCGGCAACTCGACTACCTGAAGAGTCAGGACGTCGAGCGTTACCGGAGCCTCATCGCAAAACTCGGCCTGCGTCGTTGACGCATCCGAAGGCGGCCTGAGGGCCGCCTTTCGTGATGGGGGCCCGCATTCGAGGGCAATCAACAACGGGGGAGCGCCTGTCAGTTGCTAGTTGCCACCTCTCGAACCAGTCGAGGTGTGACCACTGGTAATTGGCCCGCTCTCCCCGGATAGGAGACAGAGCGTGTCTGAGTACACCACAACCGGCGTCATCGGTGACGTCGAGATTTCCCTCTCCACGGGCAAGTTGGCCGGCCAGGCCGACGGTGCCGTCGTGGCGAGGATCGGCGACACCGAGGTGCTCGCCACAGCAACATCCAGCCGACGAATCCGGGAAGGCATCAACTTCTTCCCTCTGACCATTGACGTCGAAGAACGCATGTATGCCGTTGGCAAGATCCCCGGTTCGTTCTTCCGTCGTGAGGGCCGTGCCACCGAGCGCGCCACCCTGACGGCCCGTCTCATCGACCGCCCGTTGCGGCCGATGTTCCTCGACGGCTTCGGCTGTGAGACCCATGTGGTCGCCTTGATCATGTCGGTGGACGGCATCAACCCCTACGACGTCATCGCCCTCAACGCCGCCTCGGCGGCACTGTCGATCAGTGCGATCCCGTTCCTCGGCCCCATCGGTGGCGTGGGCATGGCATTGATCGACGGCGAGTGGAAGATGATGCCGACCTTCCAGGATCTCGAGACCGCCGTGTTCCACATGGTCGTGGTCGGCACTCGCAACGACGAAGGTGGCATCGACATTGCCATGGTCGAGGCCGGTGCGACCCCCGACGCCATACGTCTCATCGATGATGGCGCCCCCGCCACCACCGAGGACCTGGTGGCCGACGGCCTCGAGCAGGCCAAGCCCCATATAGCGACGCTGATCGACATGCAGTTGAGCCTGCGGGACCAGATCGGTGAGATCCGTTCGGTCGAGTGGCCGCTCATGGAGGAGTACAGCGACGAACTGCTGGCGAAGGTCGAGAAGGCCGCCGCCCCCCGCCTGGCCGAGGTCATCCTGATCGCAGGCAAGCACGAACGGCAGGATGCCGAAGAGGCTGCCCGGGCCGCCACGCTGGAAGAGTTGGAGATCGACGAGGACCACGAGGACTTCGGCAACGCCAAGAAGGCTTTCAAGGCCGTCTCCAAGAAGATGATGCGTGACCGGGTGGTCAACGAGGGCATTCGCCTGGACGGCCGTACCCCCACCGATGTCCGTGAGATCACGGTGGATGTGGGCATTGTGCCCAGGGGCCACGGTTCGGGCCTGTTCAAGCGGGGCGAGACCCAGGTGCTGAACGTCACCACCCTCGGCATGCTCCGTATGGAGCAGATGCTGGACACCATCAGCATCGAGGAATCCAAGCGGTTCATGCACCACTACAACTTCCCGCCGTTCTCAACAGGTGAGACCGGCTTCATGCGCGGTCCCAAGCGGCGTGAGATCGGCCACGGCGCCCTCGCCGAGCGTGCCGTGCTGCCGGTGATCCCGACGCCTGAGGAGTTCCCATACGCCTTCCGCCTCGTGTCTGAGGTGCTGTCATCGAACGGTTCGTCGTCGATGGCATCGGTGTGCGGTTCCAGCCTGTCGCTGATGGACGCCGGTGTGCCGATTGCGGCCCCGGTGGCCGGTGTGGCCATGGGCCTGATCGCCCACGAGGGCGAGTTCGTCACCCTGACCGACATCCTCGGGGCCGAAGACGCCCTGGGGGACATGGACTTCAAGGTGGCAGGCACCGAGGGCACCATTACGGCCCTCCAGTTGGACACCAAGATCGAGGGCCTGCCGGCCGAGGTGCTGGCGAAGGCCTTGCAGCAGAGCCGTGAGGCCCGCCTGCACATCCTCGGCGAGATGGCCAAGGTCATCGCAGAGCCGCGTGAGGAACTCAACGCCTATGCGCCTCGCATCGAGGCGGTGCAGATCCCCCGCGACAAGATCGGCGAGATCATCGGGCCCAAGGGCAAGGTCATCCGCGAGATCGAGGAGGAGACCGGCGCCACCCTGGAGATCGAGGACGACGGCACGGTCCGTATCGCCTCGGCCGATGGGGACAGCCTGCAGGCCGCCAAGGACAAGGTGATGAGTATCGCCTTTCCGCCTGAGGCCGAACTCGGGGCCGAGTACGAGGGTGAGGTCGTCAACATCACCTCGTTCGGCGCTTTCGTCAACATCCTGCCGGGCAGGGACGGTCTGCTGCACATCAGCAAGATCGGTGGCGGCAAGCGCATCGACCGGGTCGAGGACGTCTACAACCTGGGCGACAAGGTCCAGGTGGTGGTGCGTGAGATCGACCGGAGCGGCAAGGTCAGCCTCGACGTGGCCGGCGCCGAGGTGCCCGCACCGAGCGAGGGTGGAGGCGAGGATCGCCCCCGTCGTGACGACCGCCGTGATCGTGGTGGCGACCGTGGCGGGGACCGTTCCCGCAACCGGGACCGCCGCCCCCGTGGCGAGAGTCGCGGTCGCGATCGCGATCGGGCACGGGTCCGGGGTGACAGCCGCGACCGGGCTCGTGGTGGGGGGAGCCGTGTCCGCGGCGGCGGGCCGA
>CBDUUY010000069.1:0-10033 GCA_965370535.1 uncultured bacterium | reverse complement strand
ACGGCCTCGGCGGACGTGGCTATCTGTTGTTCGGGGGCGCGGTGTCCGACGTCGAGGCGGCCGTAGGCATCGGCAGCGGGCGGGTTCCTCCAGAGAACCTGGTGCGCAGGGCGGTCATATCGCAACTCCACACCGAGATGCGGGCAGATCTCGCCGACCACCCCCGGTTCGGGCCGTCGGTCGGAAGGGAAGGGGGCGGCGGTGCAACTGGCTGAGGTGACCGGCACCCTTGTGGCCACCATCAAGTACGAGGGCCTCGAAGGCGTCAAGCTCTTGATCGTGCAGCCGCTCGATCGCGAACAGAACCCGGTGGGGACCCCGGTGGTGGCTGCCGATGCGGTCGCCATGGCGGGGCCGGGGGAACTGGTCTACATCGTGGAATCCCGGGAGGCTGCCCTGGCCATGCCTGTGCCCTTCGTTCCTGTGGACCACGCCATCGTCGGGATCGTGGATCACGTGGAGCGCCCGTCGTGAAGATAGGACGGGTCAACGGGACGGTCGTCAGCACCATCAATCACCCGGTGTACGACGGGCGGCGTCTGCTGATGTGCGACATGCTCGATGTTCAGGGAGAGGACACCGGCGACTACCTGATCTGCGTGGACGCCGTTGGATCCGGCTACGGCGAGACGGTGCTGATCATCGACGAGGGGAATTCGGCCAGGCAGGTGATCGCCGATCCCAACGGGCCGATCCGGGCGGTCATCGTTGGGGTGATAGACGAGTTGATCGTGGACGGGACCGCATACGACGTCACCGGCTGAGCCCGGCGGCGTCGGGGTAGGGTTCACCCTGAGAAGGGGAGGCGATGCGCAGGATCATTGTTCCAACCGTGCTGGCGCTGGCACTGCTGGCTGCCTCGTGTGGCAACGACGGCGGGACGGGCGACCCGGCATCACTCGGCACCTGTGAAGAGGTCGCCGATGCCGCCATCGATGTGCTGCAGCAAACGATTGATGTCGTGGACGGCCTGTCGGACGAAGATCCTGCTTCTTCTGACGAACCCGGAGAGGCATCCGACGAGTTCCGGGCGATCGAGGAGGCCGGGATGGCTCTCGAAGCCCGTGCGCTCGATCTGGGCTGTACCGATGAGCAGATGTCGGCGCTGATGAGGGAACGGGCCGGCACCCTGAGCGCCGAGAGCGCCATCGGGCAACTCGTGATCGAGGGTCTCAGGGAGGGCGGCGAGGGATTCTTCGAGTAGGGATACCCCCTTCTGTGCCGGTTAGGCTCGCCTTCGTGAAGAAGATCATCCCCGTGTTGGCCCTGGTGCTGGCCGCAGCGGCCTGTGATGGTGGCGGCGACTCCGTCACGAGCACCGGGGCACCCGGCACCTCGACGACCGTTACGACGGTGCCGAGTCGGGTCTGTGGAGACCTGGCGTCCGATGCCGTCGAATGGGTCGAGGATCTGGCCGCCGAACTCGAGGGGATCCGCTACGAGGTGCTGGTGGATCGGGCCCTGTGGCCCGAAAGCCTCATCCTGGTGGACGAGCAGGGAGATGCCCTCCAGGCCGAATCGGATGCCGCCGGTTGCGACGAAGGCCTCATCCGGGGTGCTGTGGTGGCTGCAGCGGCGCAGATGGAGGCCGATGGCAGGGCCGCCCAACTGCTGCTGGATCTGCTGGCTCCGGGCTCCTAACTGGAGGACAGCAGGCTCGCAGCGTCGCGATCCAGCAGCCAGACCGCATCTCTGGATTGGCGGCTGACGGCCGCCGCGGGGTAATCCCCGTCCCCTTCGAGTACCTCGGCGACGATGTGCGCCTTGTGCTCCCCAGACACCAGGAACATGGTCCGCCTGGCACGCGTCAGCAGGGGGAGTGTGGCGGTGAGGCGCCAGGACTCCTGCTGAGGCACCCAGTTGGCCACGAAGTCCCGGTCGGTGACGGTGACCGCATCGGTCCCGGGGAACAGCGAGGCGGTGTGCCCATCTTCTCCGACGCCCAGCAGGACCAATCCGGGCTTGAGGCCGTTCGGGGACGCCTCGAGCGCCGCCTGGAGATCCTTCTCGTATCTGTTGGCCGCCGCCATCGGATCTTCGATCCAGGGGACCTCGAGTAGAGCGGCAGGCACGTGATCGAACAGCGCCCGTCTTGCCATGCCGGCGTTGGAGGCCGGATCGTCGATGGGAACAAATCGCTCGTCGGTCATCCAGGCGCTCACCTCGGACCAGGCCAGCGACATGTGACGCAGCCGTTCGTAGGTGGCACGAGGTGTGGCGCCCCCGGCCAACCCGATGGTGACATGAGGAGCTGTCAGGCGAACCCAGGCTTCGATCTCCTGGGCTGCGGCTTCGGCGAGACGATCGGCGTCGTCAAAGATGCGGATGCGCACGGACTGGTGAGGCTAGTACCTTCCAGGGGGACATCTTCCATCGTGCCGAGGAAAGGGAACATGGCCCGCAGACTGCGTATCGAGTGGCACCCGGGCCGCAAGGTCACGGGTCGCCTGGATGTGCCGGCCGCTCCTTCGGGACCGGCGATTCTGCTGGCCCACGGGGCCGGAGCCGGACAGCAGCACCCTTTCATGCTGGGTCTGCGGACACGCCTGGCGGACGCCGGTCACCCCACGCTGGCCTTCGATTACCCGTACATGGAGGACGGTCGCCGGTTTCCCGATCGTGCGCCCGTGCTGCTTGCCTGCCACCGGGCGGCGCTGCACCGGTTGATCGGATACGGGTGGCCGGTGGTCCTGGCAGGCAAATCCATGGGTGGCCGGATGGCCTCTCATCTGGCCACCACCGTCCCGGGCCTGGCCGGGTTGGTGGTCTACGGTTATCCGCTGGTGTCACCCTCGACCGGCAAGATCCGTTCGACAGAGCACCTGAGGGAGGTGGACGTACCGATGCTGTTCATCTCGGGTTCCCGCGATCGCCTGGCGCCACTCGATGCCCTGGATTCCCTGGTGGCGAGTCTCTCCGGGGCCTCGCTCGACGTGATAGAGGAGGGGGACCATTCATTCGAGGTTCCAGAGCGAACCGGATTGGACCCGGGGGCGGTGCTCGATCGCATCTCCGAGATCACGACCCGGTGGATTCACTCTCGCTGAGATCGGGGGGTGGCGGGTAGCGGCCCGGCCGGATTCGCCCGCTTGCCGGCTTCGGCATGACGGAGGAGGTGGATCATCTCGTGAGGATCTCATCGAGCGATCTGACGAGTGCCCGGTCGCGGTCGTACGTCAGATGGGCCGCCGCCTCCGCCACCGGGAGCCAGCGGGCCTCGTCCACCTCTTCGTTGCTCTTGAACCGGCCGCGCCGCAGAGTCATTGCCCAGTACCGGACCACTTTGTGGAGGCCCTCGTGGTCGCGGTATTCGATCGATCCCATCTCCGGGCCCAACGCACAGTCGAGTCCCGTCTCTTCGAACACCTCGCGCAGAGCGGCCTCGGATTCGGTTTCGCCCGGCTCCAATTTGCCCTTGGGCAGCGACCAGTCGTCGTAGCGGGGCCGGTGCACGATCAGCACCTCGCGCTGCCCGTTGTCGTCGGACCGGTGCAGGACACCGCCCGCCGCCATCACGGTGGTGTCTGTGGTTGCGGCGGCCTCGGGGTCGGGGGGGGCGCCCTGGGAACGGGCCAGCGCCAGTTCTTCGAAGCGGAAGTGGGTGTTGATGCCTTCGATGGTGGGCACCTTGGCCCACGACCCGTCGGCGGCCAGCGTGTATGCCAGCAGGTCATCGCTGAGGTCCACTCGCAGCACCTCCTCGAGTCGGGCCTGCAATTCAGGCGCCTTGATGGGGATGGTGGCCTCAACCCGTCGATCGAGGTTGCGCGGCATGAGGTCGGCCGATCCGATCAAGTATTCGGTCTCGTCGCCCGATCCGAAGCGGAAGATGCGGGAGTGCTCGAGGTATTTGCCGACGGTCGAACGCACCCGAATCCGGTCGGACATGCCGGGCACGCCTGG
Source organism: uncultured bacterium (assembly GCA_965370535.1). Lineage (GTDB taxonomy): Bacteria > Actinomycetota > Acidimicrobiia > Spongiisociales > UBA11373 > JAHJML01. Next base: position 6,130 of record CBDUUY010000069.1, on the reverse strand, counting down.
GCGCAGGCAACAGACACCCCGCACCACCAGGTCGATCTCGACGCCTGCCTGAGATGCCTCGTAGAGCTCCTCGATGATCTTGGGGTCCACGAGGTGGTTGAGTTTGAAGACGATCCGTCCCTGCTCTCCGAGAGCGGCCTGCCTGCGGATTCGGCGCACCAGTTTGCGGCGCAGGCCGGTGGGAGCGACGAGTAGGCGCCGATACTTCTTCTGGCGGCTGAAGCCGGTCAGAACGTTGAACAACTCGCTGAGATCGGCACCGATCTCCTCGTCCGCCGTCAGGATGCCGAGGTCCTCATAGAGCGTGGCGGTCTTGGGGTTGTAGTTGCCGGTGCCGACATGGCTGTATCGGTGCAGGCCGTCGGGTTCCCTGCGCACCACGAGAGCGATCTTGGAGTGGGTCTTGAGCCCGGCCACGCCGTAGACCACATGCACGCCGGCTTCTTCCAGCATGCGGGCCCAGTTGATGTTGGCCTCTTCGTCGAAGCGGGCCTTCAATTCGATCAGGCACACCACCTGTTTGCCGGTCCTGGCTGCCGCCATCAGCGATCTCACGATGGAGGTCTCGCCGCCGAGGGCGGGGTCCTCCGGATCGGAGGTGCGGTACAGGGTCTGTTTGATGGCGACCACGTCGGGGTCTGTGGCGGCGTGGGCGATGAAGGCCTGGACGGAGGTGGTGAACGAGTCGTATGGGAGGTGAATGAGCAGATCCTGCTGGCGGATCGCATCGAAGATGGAGGAACCGTCATCGGGGTCGGCCAGGGCGGGTTGGGTGACGGGCACCCACGGTTCGTCCTTCAACTCGGGGCGATCCAGACCGTAGATGCCCCACAGCCCATTGAGCGCCAGGGGGCCCTCGGTGGTGTAGACGGCATCCGGGTCGATCCGGATCTTCTTGATCAGGTACTCCCGAAGATCGTCGGGCATGTCGCTGTCCACCTCGAGGCGGATACCCCGCGAGAACCGGTGGCGGGTGATCAACAGCGACTCCATGGCTTCCACCAGGTCGTCGGCCTCTTCTTCTTCGAGAGCCTGTTCGGCGCTGCGCGTGACCCGGAATGGATGGTGGCCCGTCACCTCCATGCCGGGGAACATACGATCGATGTGGGCCGAGATCACCTGCTCGACCCGTACGAAGTGCTCCTGGTCGTCGAGAACGACAAATCGGGGAAGGAACGGTGGGACCTTCACCCTGGCGAACTGCTGCTCACCGGTCTTGGGGTTGGTGACCGTCACCGCCAGGTTCAACGACAGGTTGGAGATGTAGGGGAACGGGTGCGCAGGGTCCACTGCCAGCGGGGTCAGGACCGGGTACATCTCGGTTTCGAACAGGTGGTCCAGTTCCTCGCGACACTGCGGCCCGAGGTCTCCATAATCGGTGAGTCGGATGCCCTGCGCCTCCAGCGCCGGGACGATCTCATTCAGGAAGAGCCGTTGCTTGCGGTCGGCCAAACGGTGGGTCTTCTGGGCGATCTCCTCCAGTTGTTCTGCCGGCGTCCTGCCGTCGGCAGCCGTCTTGCGGACTCCTGCGGCCCGTTGCTCCATGAGGCCGGCGACCCGTACCTGGAAGAACTCATCGAGGTTGCTGCTGACGATTGCCACGAACTTGGCCCGCTCGAGCAGCGGTATGTTGGGGCTCTCGGCCAGCGCCAGCACTCGCTCCTGGAAGTCGAGGAGCGACAACTCACGGTTGAAGTAGCGGGGTTCGATCGTCAGAACGGTGCCTCCGAGCGGTGGAGACAGTGTAGATGGGGGCCGTCGGCCTCGATCAGGCCGGGCCGGCTCCAAAGCGGTCCTCGAGGGCGGCCACCTTGCCGAGGCGCCGCACGTGGCGTTCGCCTCCGCTGAAGCGGGCACCGAGGAATGCGTCCACGATCTCCTCGGCAACCCGGACCCCGATCACCCGGCTGCCGACGGTGATCACGTTGGCGTCGTCGTGCTCTACGGATTGGTGGGCCGAGTAGGTGTCGTGAATGACGGCACAGCGCACGCCTTTGACCTTGTTGGCGGCGATGGATGCGCCCGCCCCCGAACCACAGACCAGCACCCCCCGGTCGGCTCTTCCTTCGGCCACGGCTCTGCCCACCGCGGCGGCATAGTCGGGGTAGTCGACGGGGTCCTCGCTGTGGGTTCCGACATCGAGCACCGAATGCCCTGCGGCAGCGATGCGGGCGCCGAGTGCCTCTTTGAGGGTGTAGCCGGCGTGATCGGCTCCGATTGCGACTCTCACGGTGTCCGAGCGTAGCGGCCTCTATGCCGTGATCAGTCCGGCGGCTGGGCCGTAGGATGGCTGGATGGAGCAGATCGTTGTCACCGGCGGACGCGCCCTGAGCGGCTCGGTCGAGATCTCAGGCGCCAAGAACGCCGTGCTCAAGCACCTGGTCGCCATGCTGCTGGCCCCCGGCACCCATCGGTTGGAGAACGTGCCGGGGATCGCCGACGTCCGGATCATGCGCAGGGTGCTCGAGCACATCGGGGCGGTGTGCTCCAGTGACGGTGGCCTGCTCGAGGTGGAGATTCCCGATGACTTGCTCCCCGAGGCGCCCATCGACCTGGTCCGCCGGATGCGGGCGTCGATCCTGGTGCTCGGCGCACTGCTGGCCCGTACCGGAGTGGCACGGGTGGCTCTCCCCGGCGGCGACGACTTCGGATCCCGGCCCATCGGCATGCACCTCGATGGTCTGGAAGCGCTCGGTGCGGTGTTCGAACTGCGCCATGGTGTGCTGCACGCATCGGCCCCCGACGGCCTGCGGGGGGCCGAGGTCTATCTGGAGTTCCCCAGCGTCGGTGCAACCGAGAACGTCATCTTCGGCGCTGTGATGGCGGAGGGGAAGACCGTGCTCGGCAATGCGGCCCGGGAGCCTGAGATCGCCGACCTGGCAGCCTCCTTGATCGGTATGGGAGCCGACATCCGGGGTGCCGGGACCTCGACGATAGAGATCGAGGGTGTCCTCGAGATGACGCCGATGCGCCACCGTGTGGTGCCGGATCGCCTGGAGGCCGGCACTTATCTGATCGGGGGGGCGATCAGCGGCGGGGAGGTGACCGTCACCGGGTGTGTTCCCGAGCATCTGAGGATGGAGTTGCACAAATTGGGCGAGGCCGGCTGCGAGATCGAAACCGGCGAGGACTGGGTTCGGTTGAGAGGTCCGGAGGGGCGCCCCGTTCCCGTGGACTTCGCCACGCTTCCGTATCCCGGGTTCCATACCGACATGCACCCGCAGATGGTCGCCCTGCTATCGCTGGCCGGCGGAACCTCGGTGATCACCGAGAACATCTACGAATCCAGGTTCCGGTATGTGGGTGAACTGAACCGTCTCGGGGCCGATGTGGTCACCGAAGGTCAGCACGTGATCATCCGGGGCGTGAACCGTCTCAGTGGCTGTCCCGTCGATGCCTGTGATATTCGGGCGGGGGCAGCCCTGGTGCTGGCCGGTCTGAGTGCTGAGGGCTACACCGTCGTGGCCAACTCGGGGCACATCGACCGGGGCTACCAGGACTTCGTGCCGAACCTGGCCTCCCTGGGTGCGGAGATCCGCAGGGAGACGGTCGAGGGCTGATCGCCGGGACGGCCGACGGCGAAACTTCCCTGGTGACAGGTGCCGGTGACTTCCACTGCACGGAGCCGTCAGGGCCGTCAGGATCGCGACGGAGGCCCAACTCGTCCTCGATCGGGCCGGATAGGGCTCCGGTGCCCCGTAGAATGGCCCGCCTGGAAAAACCGAGGGGACGATGAGCGATACGACTGAAGCCGGAGCAAAGACCGACGAGGCGCAGAGCGCCGGCATCGATCTCGACCTGCTCAATGAGACCCTCGAGTACATCCGCCCTGCCCTGCAGGCCGACGGGGGCGACATGATCCTCCTCGGTGTGGACGACGGAGAAGTCACTTTGCAGTTGGTGGGAGCCTGCGGAGGGTGCCCGCTGGCGACGATGACCCTCACCGCCGGTATCGAGCGCATTCTGAGGGACAAGGTCCCCGGTGTCACCGGGGTCATCGCTACCTGAAACGCCAGGCCACCATCACATCCCCCACGTTGGTGCCGGTGGGGCCGGAAACGAGTCGTCCCCCTACGGCCCCGAGGTAGGTGCCGCTGTCATTGGCGATCAGTGAGATCGTGGCGTCGAGACCGGCACCCATTCCCCTGCCAACCGTTCCGCCGTCGGCGACTCCTCCTGCGGCCGGGGTGGGTCCGTCGACTCCGTCGGTGCCGAGCGATGCGATGACCGATCCGGGTTCTCCGTCGAGGGCGATGCCCGCTGCGAGCGCCACCTCCTGATTGCGGCCTCCCGAACCGTCTCCGGTGACGGTGACCGTGGTCTCCCCTGCATAGATCGACATTCCTGGAGCCCGGTCGCCGACAACCGAAGCGGCCAGGCGCCTGCCCAACTCACGCGCCTCGCCGGTGACGGCCGTGTCGATGACCCGGGCGGGGATGCCGAGTCTGACGGCAGCGGTGAGCGCTCCTTCGGCAGCCGTGGAGGCATCGGCCACAATCACGACGGGGTTCTCACCGTGTGGTCGAGGGGCCGCCGGCGCTGCTTGCAGATGGGCGAGGACCACGGGTCCCACCTCGAGAGCCAGGCCGTGCCCGTCGATGACGGCCAACGCCTCGGCGGGCCCGGTCGGGTCGGCCACCGTCGGGCCCCCGGCGATGGTCGGAAGGTGATTGCCGACGACATCCGACAGCACCAGGGTGACGAGCAGCGCCGGGGTGGCGGCGCCGGCCAGACCGCCGCCCTTGATAGCCGACAGCGCCCTGCGGACCGTGTTGATCTCCTCAATGGGGATGCCCGACCTCAGCAACGCCCCGGTGGTGCCCGCCAGGTCCGCGATCGTCAGGCCCAAGGAAGGGGCCTCGGCGCAGGCAGATCCCCCGCCCGACACCAGAGCCAGCACCAGATCGTCCGGCCCGGCGCTCTCCGCGGCCGCGAGCAGGCGGGCACCCGCTTGCACGCTGCGGTGGTCCGGGATCGGGTGGGAACCCTCTACGACCACGATGCCGGGCGGCCCCCGGGTGGGGTCGGGGGTGGCGGCGACGCCGGTGATGCTGATGTCCCCGAACGCATCGGCGGCTCCCCAGGCCATCCCCACCGCAGCCTTGCCGACGGCGAGCACGATGATGCGGCCCCTCGGCAGGGGCAGCGTGTGATTGCCCACGATCAGAGTCCGGTCATCTAGGTGGAGGGCCGCCCCCACCGCCCGGCGTGGATCCACCGCCAGCACCGCAGCGGTGAGCACCTCCAGCAATTGGGCCGGGACTGTGGGACCGCCGTCGAGCACGATTGATCCGAACATGGTGTGAATGTACCGGCGGACCATCGTCGGGTGGTGCCGACGCCTGTTGTCAAGGCCGGTCAAGGCCGGGGGTGATCGGCGATGTGCGCGTTTTCGGAGTACCCTCAGGCATTCCGGTGGGGCTCCTGGTCCCACCAGAAACGGGAGAGACATCTATGAGACGATTCAAGTACCTACTCGTTGTGCTCTTGGCATTCGCCCTCGTGGCGTCCGCCTGCGGTGACGACGATGCAGAAACGACCGAAGCGACAACGGCCACAACGGCCACAACGGCCCCGGCCGCCGAGACGACGATCATCATCGGCACGACCGATGTGATCTCGAGCCTCGACTCTGCGGACGCCTATGCGACCGCAGACTGGGAGCTGATCAAGGCGTTCAACGAGCCGCTGCTGCGGTTCACGCCCGGTAGCAACTCCGTGCTCGAGCCCGGTATCGCCAGCCTTCCGGTTGCCAGTGAGGATGGCCTCAGCTGGACCGTGACGCTGCGAGATGACCTCGTGTTCGGTGACGGCACGCCGCTCACCGTCGAGATGGCTGTCGAGCAGCTCAACCGGCTCATGAATGCGGAACTCCAGGACTCGTCCCCCAATCAGGTGGGCAACACCCTGGCGATCCCGTACGTCGAGAGCATTGAGGCTGTCGGCGACGACACGATCAGGTTCAACCTGTTGGGTCCTGCAGGGTTCTTCCCGCAGATCTTGGCCGGTGCGCCGTACTCGATTGCGCATCCGGACATCTTCTTGGCGGCGGAGATGAACCTGCTGCCCGAGACTCCGATCTACGGCCTCGGTCCCTGGACGATCACCAGTGTGGTCCCCGGTGAGCAGA
>CBDUUY010000068.1:0-10115 GCA_965370535.1 uncultured bacterium | reverse complement strand
GGAGAGATGGCTCGAAGCCGGCGCCACAGTCGCCCCCTGTCCGTCACCGTGTTCGCCCCCGATCCTGCGACCACGGAGGCCGCCATCGACGGGGCAACCGAAGAGGTGCAACGCGCCATCAGGGCCCGCTTCGTCCACGGGAAGATCGCCAGGACCATCGCCGACCAACTCCGCCGATCCGATCTGCTGTTCGAGGACCCGTCCACCGGTCACTTCGTCGTCGTCAGCCCGGAGACCGCCTCCGACGGCACCACCCTGCTGGCGGAGCGAATCCGCAACGCGGCGACCACCGACAAGATCCGTGTCACTTCTGGTCACGCCACTTTCCCCGATCACGCCCTCACCTTTGAACAACTGATCGAAAGGGCCCAGGAGCACATGGAGGAGGCTCCACGGAGCCCCGCCGAGCCGAGCATGGAGGGAGCGGCATGACCGCCCCCGCAATCCGCCCTGCCCTGTGGTCCGGCCTCACCTGGGTCGATCGCATCCGGCCGGGTGAAGCCTTGCTCGATGGCCGCATCTACCTCATCGCCAAACGGGCCCTCGATCTGTTCCTGGTGATTGCATCCGCACCCCTGTGGCTTCCCGTCATGGCCATCACCACCCTCCTGGTGAAGCTCGACGACCCGCACTCCCCCGTGATCTTCTCGCAGCCCCGTGCAGGCCGGGGAGGCAAGTCGTTCGCCATGCGGAAGTTCCGGACCATGGTCCCCGATGCCGAAGAACTCAAAGAGCAGTTGTGGCATCTCAACGAACTCGAATGGCCGGATTTCAAGATCACCAACGATCCCAGGGTGACCCGGCCCGGCCGCTTCCTCCGCAAGACCAGCCTCGACGAGCTACCCCAGTTGTTCGATGTGCTGGCCGGCCGCATGAGCCTTGTCGGCCCCCGCCCCACCGGGGCGACCGCCGACCAATACGAGTTGTGGCAGACCGAGCGCCTTGATGTCGCCCCCGGGATCACCGGCCTCTGGCAGCTCTACGGCCGGGCCACGACCATGTTCGATGACCGCACCAGGCTCGACATCACCTACGTCCAGCGCCGGTGCATGCTGATGGATCTGCAGATCCTCATACGCACCATGCCGGCGGTCTTCGCCGCAAGGGGGGCCCACTGATGGATGCCTCCACCGCCCTGCGTGCCATCAAGAAGGGCTGGTACTTCGTGCTCCTCGGGCTGCTCGGAGCTGCAGCCGTGGCCGTGGCGATTTTTTCCTCGGCCGAGCCCTTCTATGAATCGTCGGCCCGCTACGTCGTGACCCCGGCGAAGGACCCCATCGACCCCGGCATCGTCGGGGAGGGAATCCGCACCCTCGACGATGCCCGCAGCCGCGCCATCGTCGCCACCTTCGCCGAGGTCCTCGGCAGCGGCACCATCCATCAGGAAGCAGCCCGCTCTCTGGGCCTCGATGAGCTCACGGGAGCCGGCTACTCGTTCCGTTCTGCGATCCTCCCCGAGGCCAACGTCGTCGAGTTGTTGGTACGCGGCCCCACCCCCCAGATGACTGTGCTCCTGTCGGGTGCCGTCGGCGGCAGCGCAGCCGAGAAGTTCACCGAGATGTACCAGATCTACGACATCGTCCTTCTGGATGCCCCGGTGACACCGACGGCACCCTCCAACCCCACCCTCCTTCAGACCCTGGTGATGTCGAGCGCACTGGGCCTCCTCGCCGGCACCGCCCTGGCCCTGCTGTGGGGGGCACCGAAGGTGCGCCGCGAGCAGCGTATGCATCGCAGGCTGTCGTCCTACACGGCGACCGAACAGCCCTCCGTCGTCACCCCGCTCCACAGCCGAGAGGATCGCCGGGCTACGGGGGCGGGATGATCTCCCCGGCCCTTCGCAAGTTCGGGCGCACCGCCCACAGCCCCGCACCGGCCGCTCTGACGGCTCTGGCAGCTCTCGCCGCAGGGGCCATCGCCGCCGCGGGCGGGTTCGTGATCGGCGATCCTGCGCTGATCGTCATCGGAATCTCGGGGCTGCTTGGAGCGGTGCTGGTGGTGATCGATGCCGACTGGGCGCTGGGGGCCCTTGCAGTGTTCGTGGTCCTGCACCTGGCCGAGGTCGCCTCCGACTTCCACGGGGCCCCATCTCTCTTTCTGCCGCTGACGGGGGCGATCCTGCTCGGAGTCGCCGTCCGCTGGGCGCTGACGGGGGAACGTCCCGCCAGCGCGGCGCGTGCGCTGCTGCTGGTGGGCACATATGTCCTGGTGGCGATCGGCTCACTGCTGTTCAGTGTCGAAGCCGCTTCGGCCGCAGGGACCGCGACGGCACTCAGCAAAGATGCCGTCGTCGCCGTGCTGGTCGGCCTGCTGCTCGGGAAGGCCTCCTCGCTGCGGGTGGTCGTCTGGGCCATGGTCGGTGCGGGAGGGTTCCTGGCAGCCATCTCGGTGTTCCAATTTGTCACCGGTTCCTTCGGTTCCTCTTTCGCCGGATTCGGGCTGTCGTCGGTGGAGAACATTGTCGGCACCTACGACGACATCCGCATCTCCGGGCCACTCGGCGACCCCAATTTCTACGGCCAGTTGCTGATCGTGGTGCTGCCACTGGCACTGGACCGGATGTGGAGCGAGAAGGCTTTGCATCTGCGGGTGCTGGGCGCAGCAGCAGCAGCACTGGTCGCGGCCGCAACCGTCTTCACGTTCTCCCGCGGGGCGGCCCTCGCCATGGTCGCCGTCCTGGCCATGATGGCCTTCGTCCATCGCCCCAGCATTCGCAGCATCGCTGCGGTGGCCTTCGTTGCCGCCATGGCCATCCCGTTCATGCCGCCCGGCTATGTGGATCGGCTCACCACCGTCACCGACGTCGGAACAGTGGAAGGATCCACGGACGCCTCCATCCGGGGGCGGACGGCCGAAATCACCGCGGGGTGGCTGATGTTCGCAGACCGGCCGCTCACGGGCGTGGGCTACGGCCTCTACGACGAGCACTACCAGGAGTACGTGTCGGGCCTGGGAATCGAGATGCGGAGTGAGGCCCGCGATGCCCACAGCCTCTATCTCGAGGTCGCCGCCGAGACCGGGATCCCCGGCATCGCAGCGATGGGAGCCGTGATCATCGGGGCATTCTGGGCCCTGCAGCGGGGCAGACGCCACTTCGACGAGTTGGGCCTCGCCGAGTACGCCCGCATCGCCAGAGCCCTCACCGCCTCCCTGGTCGGGTTCCTCATCACGGGGTTGTTCCTGCATCTGGACTTCGCCCGCCTGTTCTGGCTCTTGATCGGCCTGGCCCTTGCCGTACCGACCATCGCCGCACGGGAGGCTGCGGCCGGGGCCGGGAGACCGGCATGACCGCCACCGGCCCCGCCCCCCGCACCGACCTCGGAGCAAAGGCTGCCAATGCGGTCCTGTGGAACTACGCCTCGTTTGCATCCGGGAAGGTGCTGGTGCTGGTCACCCTGGCCATCCTGGCTCGCCTGTTGACCCCTGCCGAGTTCGGCATCGTCGCCTTCGCCACGCTGGCCGTTGCCTATCTCGCGATCCTCAAGGACCTCGGCCTGGGTGGTGCGCTCATCCAGCGACAGGACGACACGGAGGAAGCCGCCCAGACCGTCTACACCCTCAACCTCATCCTCGGAGCCGTGCTCACCGCTGGGACGATCCTCGTCGCCCCACTGGTGGCGGGTTTCTTCGATGAGCCGCTGGTCACGCCGATCCTGCGGGTGCTGTCCGTCACCTTCCTCATCGAGTCGCTCGGATCGGTTCACCTGGTGCTGCTGGCACGCGACCTGGACTTCCGGCGCAAGTTGGTGCCCGACCTGGGGCGGGCCATCGTCAAAGGATCGGTGGCCATCACCACCGCTCTCCTGGGCTTCGGGGTCTGGTCGCTGGTCTGGGGCCAGTTGGCCGGAGTGACGGCCTCGGCGATCCTGGTGCGGATCGTCGTCCCGTGGCGGCCCCGGTTGGAGATCCACCGCCGATTGGTGGACCCGTTGCTGCGCTTCGGCATGCCACTCGTCATCACCAATATCCAGAACGCCATCTGGATGAACCTCGACTACATCGTCATCGGGCGCATGCTGGGCGATGCGGCCCTCGGCATCTACACCCTCGCCTACCGGCTGCCGGAACTGCTGATCCAGTCGATCTGGAGAGTTGTCGCCGGGGCGGCCTTCCCCTTCTTCTCGAGCCTTCAGGACAGCCCCGATCTCCTGAGAAGGGGCTTCCTCAAGACCGTGCGGTACTCACAGTTGCTGGTGGTGCCGTTGGCGCTCGGACTGCTGATCACCGCCGAGCCTGCCATCGGCGTGCTGTTCGGCGACCAGTGGGCGGCGGCCGTACCGGTGCTCCGCATCCTGGCCGTGTTCACTCTGATCGCATCTGTCGGCTTCAACGCAGGCGATGTCTACAAGGCCGTGGGCAGGGCCGACATCCTCGCCAAACTCGGCCTGATCGACCTCATCGTGCTGGCCCCCGCGCTGGTGATGGCAGCACCGCACGGGATAATCGCCGTGGCGTGGGCCCACGCCGTCGTCTCGCTCTTCGACACCACCGTGCGCCTGGTGGTCGCCAGGCACTTCGTCGAAGTCACCTTCCGCGACATCTTCCGCCAGGTGCTCCCCGCCTACAAGGCAGGCGCCGTACTCGCCGCCGTGGCGGTCCCTGTGCTTTGGGCTGCTTCCGGAATGGGCCAGGTACCGGCACTGGCGATCACGACGGTCGCCGGAGTGGCCTCCTATGCGGCGGCGCTGGCCAGGTTCGCACCTGCCGATCTGCGCAGGATGCTCGGATGGGCGGGCCTCGGCAGGCTGATGCCCAACAGAGAGGCAGCCTGATGGTCGCCCCGGCAGACCACCGGATCGAAGCCGGGCCGCGGTCCGCACGGCTCCGGATCCTCTATCTGATCGACTCGTTGGGCTCCGGCGGTGCCGAGCACCTGCTGGCTGCCTACCTGCGCCACCTCCCTGCACTCGGGATCGATCCGACGGTGGCCGCCCTCCAGGATCGGGGAGGCAACCCCACTGCTCTCACCATCGAGGCGCTGGGCATCCCCGTACTGGATCTGGGCATCGAACGCTTGCGGCAACGGGGGGCGTACCGCGATGTCGGCAGGGCCATCGACAGACAGGCCCCCGATCTGGTGCACACCCAGTTGGAGTTCGCAAATGTGCTGGGCGCCCCGGCCGCATCGCGCCGCGGAATCCCGGTGGTCGGCACTCTCCACACCCTCGAAGAACCGGCACCCTGGTCGCGCGCCGGGATGCGAATGCGGCTCATGGCCCGCTCGCTACGACGCCATGCCGACCTGGTGGTGGCGGTCTCCGAACATGCCAGGCTCCACCACCTGGAACACCTCAGGCTCGATCCGGCCCGGGTGACGACGATCCACAACGGCATCGATATCGCCGGCTTCCGCACGGGGGGCCCGGACCGGACTGCGGTCCGCTCCGAGTTCGGCATCCCGGCCGGGGCGAACCTCATCGTGGTCGTCGCGGTCCTGCGGCCCCCCAAAGGCATCGATCGCCTGATCCTGGCGCTGCCGACCGTGATCGAGGCCATCCCTTCCGCCCACTGCCTGATCGTCGGTGACGGCGACGCCGGGCCCGGCCTGGAACGTATGGCAATCGACCAGGGCATCGCGGATCGGGTCACCTTCTCCGGTGCTCGTGCCGATGTACCACGTATGCTCGCTGCCGCCGACCTGTTTGTCCTGCCCAGCCTCACCGAGGCGCTGCCCACCGTCGTGGCCGAAGCGATGGCCGCCGGGCTCCCGGTGGTCGCCACCAGGGTGGGAGGCACACCGGAGATGGTCGACGACTCCACCGGTGTCCTGGTCGAACCGGGCGACATCCCCGGCCTCGGAAGAGCCATCGTGCAGATGCTCGGCGACCCCACAGAAGCGGCAATCCGCGGACGGCGAGGAAGGGCCGTGGCCGCTGAGCGCTTCGACCTCGCCACCCAGACCGCCCGTCTCGTCGATTACTACCGTCGCTTGATCGCTGTGAGGCGGCGATGAGGATCTTCGTCATCGAACCCGACGGTACGGGGGGCCTGCTGCACTACGCCTTCCAGATGTCGGCCGCCCTCGCTGCCTCCGGCCAGCAGGTCACCCTGGTGACGGGCCGTCACTATGAACTGAAGGGGGTCGATGCCCCGTTCCGGGTGGAGCCTCGCATGCGCCTGTGGCCGGCCGTCGAACCCGCCGATGCCCGGCACCTCGCCGCTCCCCTGCGAAAGCTCCGCAGGGCGTGGCGCGGGCTGCGATACGCCCTGGAGTGGCACCGGCTGACCAGGTATCTACTGCGCGAGCGTCCCGATCTAGTCCAGTTCTCCACTATCCGGTTCCCGATCCAGGCCCTGTTCCTCCGCCGCCTGCACAAGGCCGGGCTGCGACTGGGCCAGGTGTGCCACGAGTTCGAGCCGAGGGAAGCCAGGATCGGCTGGCTTCGACGGATCAGCATGCGGATGGCCACCGCTGCCTACCGGACTTTCGATGTGATCTTCTTCCACGGCGACGGCCACCGGGATCGGTTCCGGGAACTGTTCGACACCACCGCCGACCTGGTCGTGATCCCGCATGGCGACGAGGGCCTCCTGTCCCGATTGGCCGACGGTGGCGGCGACCTGCGCCGGTCCTACGGCCTCGGCCCCGACCGTCCGGTTGTGCTCTTCTTCGGCGGACTGCGGCCGTCCAAAGGCATCCCGGACCTTCTCCGAGCCTTCGCCATGACCCTGGAACACGCACCAGATGCCGCCCTGGTGGTGGCGGGACACCCGGCAGCCGGGTTCGATGTCGATGCGCTCCGCCGGATCGTCACCGAGGCAGGCACCGAGGCTGCCGTCACCATCGACGCCCGCTACCTCCCGCTGTCCGAGGTCGGCCCCCTGGTGCGCAGCGCCACGGTCGTGGCGCTCCCCTATCTCTCGGGGACCGCCAGCGGGGTCCTCCAGGCGGCCTACGCATTCGACAAGCCGGTCATTGCCACCGACGTCGGCAGCCTCGCCGAGGCCGTCGAGCACGGAGTGACGGGCCTGGTGGTGCCGCCGGGGGATCCCGCCGCCTTCGCCGCCGCCCTCTCCAAGATGCTGACCGACCCCGATGAGGCAGCCGCCATGGGCCGCGCAGCGGGAAGGGCTTCGCGGGAACGATTCGGCTGGGAGACAATCGCCACCAGAGTGCTGGACGCCTACGGGAGCCCGTCGTGATCGGAGTCATCTTCTGGATCGCTGCCGGCATGGTTCTCTACACGTACGCCGGCTACCCGCTGCTGATCGCAGCGCTATCGCGGCTTCGCCGGCCGCCTGCCGACCACACCGGGTACCTGCCGCCGCTGACACTGATCATCGCCGCCTTCAACGAGGAGGCCGTGATCGGGGTGAAGCTCGAGCAGAGCCTGGCCCTCGGCTACCCGGCCGATCGCCTGCAGGTCATCGTCGCAGCGGACGGCTCCGACGACCGCACGGTGGAGATCGCATCCGGGTTCACCGACCGGGGAGTGCTGGTGCTGCACCGGCCGGAGCGGGCGGGCAAACTCGCCGCTATCACCAGGGCGGTCGCCGCCGCCACCGGCGAGGTCATCGTGTTCTTAGACGCCAACAACCGCTACGAGCCGTCGGCGTTGGCAGAGATGGCGGCGCCGTTCGCCGATCCCACCGTGGGAGCCGTCAGCGGCCGCAAGGCCGTGATCGACGACGACGCCCTCGGCTACTCGGAGGGGCTCTACTGGCGCTACGAGTCGGCGGTCAAACGCTGGGAGACCCGCTTCGGCACAACCGTCGGCGTCAACGGGGAGATCATCGCGATCCGCAGACACCTCTTCGAGACGGCCCCTCCCGGGATCATCAACGACGACACCTGGCTCGCCCGTCTGATCCTGCGCGGCGGCCTGCGCATCGCCTATGCCGAACGGGCCCTGTCGATCGAGCGGGTCTCCGCCGATGCGGCAGCCGAGAAGGAGCGGCGTACCCGTATGGTCGCAGGCCAGTTCCAGGTGCTGCTGCGGGCTCGCACCGAACTGCCGTGGCGGAGGCCCATCGTCACCTGGCAGTTGATCTCCCACAAGCTGCTGAGGCCGCTGGTGCCGCTGTGGATGGGGATCTGCCTGGTCACCGGCGCCCTGGCGCTGGCGTACCCAGGGGGCGGAGACGGCCTCGCTGCAATCTGGACGCTGGCGAGACCCTGGAACCTGGTCCTATTCGGCGGCCAGGCGGCCTTCTACGCACTGGCCGCCCTGGGCGGCCGCATCTCCGGCCCGATAGGCAAGGCCGCCTACCTGCCCCGATTCCTCTGGGACGGCAACGTCGCGGCGGTGCGCGGGATGAGCAGAATCCTCACCGGCCGGCAGACTCCCCTGTGGGACAGGGTCGCCCGCCGCGAGGAACCGCTGGAGCCGGCCTCATGACCACCCTGGACCGCAGGCCTCTGCTCGGGTTCGCCACCGACGATGCCGGCCTGGAAGCGCTGTCCTCCGAATGGGACGAGTTGCTCACCGACGCCTACGCCCCCGGGATCTTTCAGACCTGGGCGTGGATCTCGTCATGGCGCAGGACACTCGGGACCAGACACGATCTGCTGGTGGCCACCGCCCGCGACCCCCGGCGGGGCCATCTGCTGGGATTGGCCCCGTTTGTCATCGAGACCCGCCGGGTGGGTCCGCTCACCACCAGAGTGCTCCGGATGGCCGGGTCGGGACCGGCGGCACCGGATCACCTCGACCTGATCGTCCGCCACGGCCATCCCCATGTCGCCGCCCCCCTGTGGAATGCAGTCTCGGGCCGTCGGACATGGGACCTGATAGACCTCGACGGTCTCCGGCCCGGCTCCCATCTCGCCGGTCTGATGCTTCGGCGCCGCAACGACCGCCGTGACTACTCGACGCCCACCGTGTGCCCGATGCTCCCTCTGCCCTCCTCGTGGGAGGAGTACGAGGCATCACTGGGGCGCAACCTGCGCCAGAACCTGCGTCGCTATGCCCGCAAACTCGACGCCGCCCACGACACGGTCGTCGAGAGGATGGTGGTTCACGACCACGAGGTGGCCGACACCGTGGAACGACTGGCGGAGTTCCACCAGCAGATCCGCACCGCACGGGGAGACAGAGGCAGCTTCGCCGATCCCCTCATGATCGACTTCCATCGCGCGGTGGCCCTGCGATTCCTCGATGCCGGACGGCTGCGACTGCATCGTCTCGATGTGGATGGGCGGATGGCGGCGGCGATCTCCTGTTTCCGTCACGGCGACACCGTCAGTTTCTACACAACCGGCTACGACCCCGGCTTGGCCGCATACGGACCGGGCCGACGGGTGTTGGCAGCCGCCATTCGCAACGCCATCGACGAGGGGGCATCCCGCTTCGATTTCCTGCGCGGCGATGAGGCCTACAAACGCTCGTGGCTCGCCGTAGATGCTTTCGATGAACACATCCGGATGCCCGCAGGGGCCAAGGGCAGGCTGATCTCACAGGCCGGAGCAGCCGTCCGCCCATGGCGCGGCCTCAAGGCCCGTCTCAGGCGGAGCTAGGCCAATTCGGCGGCCAGCACCCGGCGGGCCGGCAGCAGCGCCGCCCTCCCGATGCCCCTCCGACCCCCTTCGACCTCCACCCAGCGCTGCGCCACGGCGATTCTCCGGCACAACCGGTAGACAGCGGAATCGACCCGCCCGTAACCCTCGAGTAGTCCCTGCTCGATCCGGTCCGGGCCCCGGCGTAGCCGGATTCCGGTGATCAGCCTGCCGGGGCCGGTGCGCAGGGCGACGGCGAGTTTGGCCGCATCCTGTTCGACGGGGCCGAAGACGAGGTTGGGGTCGATCACGGCAACCCTTCCTTCGGGTGTGACCATCACGTTGGATGGGCCGAAGTCGCCGTGGGTGGTGGCCATCCGGACCGTTCTGCCGGCCATCGTCGCGGCGGTTCGCCTCAACGAGGCGATCCCCTCCTCCAGACCGGGCGGGCCCCCACGCGCCCGGGCGGCGAGATCGGCCAGACCCGGTTCGAGTATCGCCGGGTCGAACCGCTCATCCCGAGGGTTGCCGATCTCCTCGTGGAACCGGCGCAGCCACCTGCCTGCCGCCGGGGCGGCTCTGATGACCGATCGCCGCCGGCCCCGTGCTGCCAACCTGCGCAGCGGCCGGGCGTCCAGCAACTCGGTCACCACTGCATTCAGATCCTCCACATAGGCAA